>JAKLDS010000012.1 GCA_022703375.1 Deltaproteobacteria bacterium
TAGGGGACGTACTTAAATATATCAATTGACATAATCATAAATGGATGATAGAAGCGATTCATGCCGAGACAATCACGCATCGATACGACAGGAGCCCTGCATCATGTCATATGCAGGGGGATAGACCGCCGGAAAATCTTTAAGGATAAAGAAGATTATTCATTATTTCTGAAGCGGCTGGGGGAATTATTAAAAGAAACCAAAACAGCCTGTTTTGCCTGGGCGTTAATCCCCAATCATTTTCATCTTTTGCTGCAAACCGGGAATATTCCAATATCCTCCGTGATGAAAAGACTGCTGACCGGCTATGCAGTCAATTTCAACCGGCGACACCGGCGCTGCGGCCACCTTTTCCAGAATCGATATAAATCAATACTATGCCAGAAAGACTCATACCTTTTGGAACTTGTTCGCTACATTCATCTCAATCCCTTGCGGGCGAAACTTGTTGCGGAATACCGGGGCCTGGCTGGATATCCCTATTGCGGCCATGGCGTTATTATGGGAAGAAGGCAAATCGAATGGCAAGATGCTGAATATATCCTCAGCTTTTTTGGCAATAAACCGGCAGAAGCCCGCAGCGAATACAGCCGTTTTGTCAGCAGCGGCATCGGACAGGGCAAGCGTCCTGAACTGACCGGTGGCGGTCTGTTGCGAAGCAATGGCGGATGGAGCGGCATTCGGGCTTTAAGAGAAGCCGGCAACTATCAGAAAGGCGATGAGCGGATATTAGGTGATGGAAATTTCGTTCAGGACGTGCTGGAGCAGGCCGAAGAAAGATTTAAGGAAAAATACCGGCTTAAAGCCCGGGGATATAATCTGGAGAAATTGATAAAAAGAGTTGCTGAAATCACACAAGTAACTCCGGATGCGCTATTGGATTCATTGAGGGATGCCGAAAGGACAAAGGCAAGGAGCATTTTATCTTATTGGGCGACGGAAAAACTCGGGATGCCGCAAGCTGAACTGGCGCAGATTCTGCAGCGGACACAATCGGCCATTACCTATGCTGTAAGACGGGGGAAGACGATTGTTGAGGACAATTCGTATCTGCTGGAATGAAACTTAATTTGCTGAATTGATATTTTTAAGTACGTCCCCCTATACTCTTTGATATTTTTAAGTACGTCCCCCTATATTCTAAGTACGTCCCCCTATACTCTCCCTATAATCTCCCCTATACGTTTTCAGGTGTGCATTTATGAAAGTTACATTAAAATACGGCCACGAAGGAATCACGCTGGAAATTAATGAAACACCGGGTTTCGCTGGAATTATCATGCCGTCGGAACCTGAAACAATCAAAAATCCCTCGGTTAAAATTGAAGAAAGTCTCTATAAACCCATTGCGGCAAAGCCGTTCGCCGATATAGCCAGGGGCAGGAAGAATGCCTGCATCGTAATCAGCGATATCACCCGCCCTGTTCCCAACAAGTTGATTCTTCCGCCGCTGCTCAAAATCATTGAAGCAGCCGGTGTGCCCCGTTCGGAAATCACCATCCTGGTAGCCACAGGCATCCACCGGCCATCAACTGAAGATGAACGTAACCGGCTGGTCGGGCCGGAGATAATCAAGCATTACAAAGTTGTTGATCACTTCTCCAAAAATCGGGAAGAAATGATTGAGGTAGGACTGATTGGCGAAAAGGTTCCCGCTCTGGTAAACAGCCTCTATGTCCGGGCCGATTTGAAAATTCTCACCGGTTTTATTGAGCCCCATATGTGGGCGGGTTATTCCGGCGGGAGGAAATCCATTCTGCCGGGCATCTCTTCCGTGGAAACCCTCGAATTCATGCATGGGCCGGAGATGATTGCTCATCATAATACTGAATATGGTATCCTCGAAGGAAACCTTTTTCACGAGGCTGGTCTCGCCATCATGGAAAAAGCCGGCGCTGATTTCATTGTGAATGTCACGCTGAACACCAAAAAAGAGATTACGGGAATTTTTTCCGGCCACCCCGTTATCGCCCACCTCACGGGATGTGAATTTCTTGCGAAGCATTGTGTGCGGGAGGTAGATACGCCGCTGGATTTCATCGTCACGACTAATTCCGGGGCTCCCCTCGATATAAATTTCTATCAGACAGCCAAGGGAATAACCGGCGCAGCGGCAGCGGTAAAATCAGGAGGAGACATTGTTATTGCCAGCCGCTGCACGGAAGGTCCGGGAAGCCCTGAATACAGAAAAATTCTCGATATGGTGGATTCCCCCGGTTCTTTTGTCTGTCGGGTTATGCAAAAGGAATTCTTTATCCCGGATCAGTGGTGCGCCCAGGAGACCTATCAGGTTTTATCGGACAAAGAGGTGTGGATTTATACGGATGGTTTATCTTCCGAAGAAATAAAACGATATCATATGCATCCGGTGCAATCCATCCCGGAGACAATCCAGACCCTCCTTGCCAAGCACGGCCCCAAAGCCCGCTGGGCTATAGTTCCGGATGGCCCACAGGTCATCCTTAAAGTCGCCGGACATAATTCAACCAACATAAAAAAGTAACCGGGGCGGCAGAAGGGGGCGCTGCGCTTCTATTGCAAAATTGATTTGGCAATTATTATTTTCATGATTTCATTTGTTCCGGCCAGAATACGCGTGATGCGGATGTCGCGCCAGGCGCGGGCAATCGGGTATTCCTCACAGTAGCCGTAGCCTCCGAAAAGTTGCAGGCAGCGGTCGGCGACGCGCCAGGCCATTTCCGTAATCCAGAATTTGGCCATCGAAACGTCGGTGACGATATCGCATTTTTGCCAGTGTTCAACGATTAATTTATCCACGAAAGTGCGGCCGATTTTTACTTCCGCCGCCATTTCGGCAATGGCAAACTGGGTGTTCTGGAATTGAGATAGCTTTTTGCCGAAAGCCTCGCGCTCTTTGCAGTAACGGATTGTTTCGGCCAGCATGAATTCAGCGGCGGTAACAGCGCCAATCGCGCAGATGAGCCTTTCCTGCTGGAGATTGGTCATCAGCTTTTTAAAACCGGTCCCTTTTTCTCCCAGACGATTTTCTCTCGGAATCCGGCAGTTCTCGAAAAACAACTCCGCCGTATCCTGCGAGCGCCAGCCGATTTTTTTGAGCTTTTTGCCTTTAATAAAACCGGGGATATCCGCTTCCACCAAAAACAAATCAACGGCGGCATGGGAATTATCCTCCCTCGGGTCGCGGGCGGCGACAATGACCAAATCACAATTAATACCATTGCTGATAAAAGTTTTCTGGCCGTTGAGGATAAAATAATCGCCGTCTGCCAGGGCTGTCGTTTTGATTCCCGCAACGTCACTGCCCGCCGCCGGTTCCGACATGGCAATCGCGCAAAGCATGTCGCCCGCGGCGCAGCGCGGCAGGTACTTTTTCTTTTGTTCTTCATTAGCAAATTGCTGAATATAAGGGACAACAACATCACTGTGCAGACGCGCGGAAAGACCATAAAAATTGGCCTTCGCCATTTCTTCAATCAGGATTGCCGAATAAAGAAAATCGGCGCTCTGCCCGCCGTATTCCGTAGGCAGCGCCGTGCAGAGAAAGCTGTTATCGCCCAGTTTCTTCCATGCCCAGCGCGGCACAATGCCGTCTTCCTCCCACTCATCCACATGGGGAATTATTTCTTTTTCGAGAAATTTCCGGAAGGATGCCCGGAAAATCCGATGTTCTTCCTGATAAGGTATTATCTCCATTTTGCTATCCTTTTTCCGTAAGCCGGCTTTTCAAATATCTCTCCGTTCAATTTTACGGCAGTGCTTCAAGCCACCGATTCGCTGATATTACCCACTGGTTGAAACCTTCATTTGCCAGCTTCCTGCAAATCCCCTCCTGATGAACGAGCTGCACGGCATGGGGAATGTCGAGCTTTTTCTGAAAATAAACCAGATTGGGACTGATATTTGTATCGGAATATTTACACTCAATGAGGCAAAGCGGTTTGCCTTTTTCGGAAAGAATAAAATCAACCTCTCTTTTTTCTTTGTCCCGCAGATAGTTTAAATCCAGATTTGCCTCACCAGTTGCCTGCCAGTTTTTCACAGCCTTTAAAAGGTGAAGAGCAACAAGATTTTCAAAGCGGCAGCTTTCATTGTCGATTTCGACCCAGTTATAAAGATAAATTTTCGCCTCCTTGCGCAGAGTGCGCTTCAATTTCCCGGAAAAAGGAAGTATCCGGAAAAGATAAAAGAACTTTTCAAGGGTGAGCAACCAATCGCGAACTGTTTCAAAGGCAACCCCCACATCCTCCTTGAGAGCATTTAAAGAAAGAGGATTCCCGATTCGGACGGGAAGAAGATGGGTTAAAAGCTCCAGCAGGGAAATATCGCGTATCGCCGTAGCATCACGAATATCTTCCCGGACAAGCAATGTTTTCTGTTCGGAAAACCAGCGGTTGTAAAAAGAAGTATTGGCGCGGCTGAAAGGTTCGGGGAATCCGCTGAAACGAAACAGTTGATTATAATGTTCAATATTGTTTTTTGCGACCGGCGAAGGAGCCTCCAGATTTTTACGAAATTCTTCAAAGGTAGTCAGCCTGCCTTTCAGCTCTCCCATGCTCAAAGGGAAAAGCGGAACACTGAAATACCTTCCCAGGAGACTGTCTCCTCCTTTTTTGAAAAGTTCAAGACGGCCGCTGCCGGTAACGAGTAATTTTATATTCTCTTTATAGTCGTCGTAAATTCCCTTTAAATAGTTTTTCCAGCGGCTGTATTTATGAATTTCATCAAAAATCAAAAGGAAAGGTTTGCCCCGATCCCAATCAGCCTTTTCAAAAAAAAGTGGATCAGTTAATATTTTCTTTTGCTGCACCACATTATCCCAGTTAAGATAAAGTCCCTGGCCGAAAAGATTCAGGTAAAGTTTGGCGAGCGTTGTTTTTCCTACCTGGCGCGGTCCGCTGACAAAAGCCATTTTGTTATCCTGCTCGATTACTTCTTTGAGCAGGGCAAGGGAGTTTCTTTCTATCATGCCAACATATTAGACCATACTCTAAAATAGTCAAGACTTTTTTAGACTATGGTCGAATTAATTACACGCCAATCATTGTCATTTTTCCGCCAGGCGGTTTTTCAAAATTCTCTTTAATACCTTGCCGGCCTGGTTGCGCGGAAATTCATCCACTAAGATGATTTTTTTCGGAATCTTGTAATGGGCGATTTTCCCGGCCAGACCGGCCAGCAGCTCTTCTTCCGTAAGGACAGCATCTTTGCGCAAAATAACAAATGCCGCCACAACCTCGCCTCTTTTGGCGTCGGCCATCCCGACCGCGGCTGCTTCTTTTACCTGCGGCAGAGATTGAATGGCGCGTTCTACCTCCATCGGATAAATATTTTCTCCCGATGAGATAATCATTTCCACCTTGCGGCCGGCAATATAGATAAATCCTTCCTCATCGCGCTTGCCCATATCGCCGGTGTGAAACCAGCCGCCCTTCATCGCCGCCGCCGTGGCCGCTTCCTTATTCCAGTAGCCGGCAAAGACATTGGGGCCTTTGACAATTATTTCACCGGGCTCGTTTATCGCCACATCAGTTCCTTTGTCATCAACAATGCGCAGCGTTACATGAAATACTTCCTTGCCGACCGAGCCCGCTTTCCGGATGGAATCGTCAAGATCCAGCGATGTCAGCCGGCCCGTCTCGGTGAGAGCGTAACCCTGCACAAACCCGACGCCCTTTTCTTCCTGATATTTTTTTATCACCGGCAGCGGAATCGGCGCTCCGCCGGAAATGAAAAAATTAACATGCGAGAGATCGGCGGTTTGCCATTCTTCAGCTTCCGTCATCAGCTGAAACATGACCGGCACGGCAAACATATAGTTGATCTTTTCCCTGCCGATAATATTGAGAATTTCTGCGGCATTGTAAAAACTGTTCAGCATCACGCTGCCGCCCGCATAAATAATCGGCGTGACAGAAGCGGCCAGCGCGCCGATGTGAAAGAGCGGCGCCACGACCAGCGATTTATAGGAGCGGTCAACTCCGTAACCCAGCAGGGAATGAATGGCGCCGAATAAAATATTCTGATGAGTCAGCACCGCGCCTTTGGGATCCCCCGTTGTGCCGGAGGTGTACATGATGAAGAGCGGGTCTTTCAATTCCACCTCGGTCAGCAGCGGCGGTTCCTGAGGGGAATTCTGCTCCAGAAAATCAACCAGCGATTCATCTTCGGGCATATCTCCCGCGCCGTGACGCAGATATTTTTTGAGCCCTGTGGCCGCCTTTTTGATTTCTCCGACTTTTCGCGCATATTCGGATGAGTAAATAAGAATATCGGGAGCGGAATCCTGCAAAATGTATAAAAGCTCAGGAACTGCCAGACGGAAATTTAAAGGAACCATGATGGCGCCTGTTTTCGCGCAGGCAAAAAATATTTCCAGAAACTCGCTGCAATTGGACATTAAAAGCGCCACGCGATCGCCTTTCATTATGCCCAGATTGCCCAGAGCATTGGCCGCCCTGTTGACGCGTCCATTAAACTCGCGATTGTTGTAAGCCTTATCTTTTTCCGCAAGAAATGGCTTATCCGGTTGGATTATCGCCCTTTTTGTTATCCACTCACCTATGTTCACCCTGATTCCTCCTAAATTCTGCAATTGCTCACAACAAGATAAGCGTAAGTGCCGCCGGAAGATATGCCGGCCAGCAAAGCATTGGCAATAGTTATTTCTCTTTTTTTATTAACAACAAAATTCTGCAGCGACAGGGGATTTTGCAGCCCCACGGTCGGCGGCAGCATATTTTTTTCCATGCCCAGCGCCAACGCACAGGCGCGCAGACCACCGCCGGAGAAGCTCTCTCCCAGGGCGCCTTTAACGGATGTCAGCAAAGGCGGTTCTTTTACCGCTCCGAATACCGAGGCGTAAGCGGCGGCTTCCAGCGCGTCCAATTCCCTGCCGCCATTGGCTGCCGCGCTGATCGCCTGAATATCATCAGCTCGCAGGCCGGCATTTTGCAAAGCCCTGTTGATTGTCCTTGTAATACCCGTCTCATTCCGGGGCCAGCCGGTAGGGGTGGCAGGCGACGAACCAAGCCCCGCGCCCCTGATTTCACAGTAAGGCTGCCGCCCTCTGCTCCGGGCCGAAGCCAGGCTTTCCAGCAAAATAATGCCGCAGCCTTCAGCGGCTACCGTGCCATTGCGCTGCCGGTCAAAAGGCAGGCATGCTTCTTCCCCGCCGTTTTGCGGCGAAACAGCATGAAATTTCGTCAGCGTTTCATAATAAAATTTGGACAAAATATCAACGCCGCCCGCCAGCATGAAATCGGCTGCGCCTCTTCTTATTTCCGCTGCGGCGTAGGCCATTGCCATTTCCGCCGAAACAGCAAAATGAGTTACCGTCGTATTGACGCCGCGGAAACCAAGTTCAATGGACGTATGCCCCGCCGGAGCATTCATGACCGTGTTGGGCACCAGAATCGGATTAACCAGAGCCGGGCCTTCCTTAAGCAGCGTAGTGGCAAACTGCACGGTGACATCGGTGGCGCCGAAAGCCGTGCCGAGCAAAATGCCGATGCGGTCACGGTTTTCATTGCTGACTGGCAAACCGGCGTCGGCAAGCGCCAGCCTGGCCGCTGCTGCCGTGAACAGTGAAATCTTATCCATGCGCCGGATATTTTTTAAGGAAACATGATCGCGGGGCTGAAAGTTTTTTATTTCCGCTCCGAAATGCGAAGAGAAAGAAGCGGTATCAAACGATTGCACTTCCGCAATGGCGCAATCACCGGCAAAAAGACGCCGGGAGAATTCTTCCTTGCCGATACCCAGCGGCGTCACCAGACCGATGCCGGTGATGACTATTCTTTGTGAAGCATCAAGAGAATCAGCCATTGATGCCCCCTTCTTTATATTTGCCGAATATAACGGTCGTATTGTTACCGCCGAAGGCAAAGGAGTTGGAAAGGACAACGCGTAAATCGGCTCTCCGCGCTCCTTCCGTGACATAATCGAGATCGCATTCGCAATCAGGCTCATGGAGATTAATAGTCGGCGGAATAAAACCATCCCGCAGCGCCAGCATGGAGATAACCGCCTCCAGTGCGCCCGCGGCTCCCAGAGTGTGCGCCGTCATGGATTTCGTGGAGCTAACAGGAATGTCATAAGCGCGTTTGCCGAACACTTCCTTAATCGCCTTGGTTTCCGTCAAATCATTAACGGGAGTTGCCGTGCCATGGGCATTGATATAATCGATATCCTCGATAGAGAGATTGCTGTCCCGGAGAGCCGCCTGCATGGAGCGCACGGCGCCCGAAGCCTTTTCATCCGGAGCGGTCATGTGGAAGGAATCGCAGGTAACACCGTAACCGAGAATTTCCCCGTAAATTTTCGCGCCCCGCGCCAGAGCGGCAGCGAGCGGCTCTAAAACCATAATCGCCGCCGCTTCTCCCAGGGAAAGCCCCTGGCGGTTTTTATCAAAAGGATGACAGATATCGGGATCAAGCGATTTTAAGGCATTGAAAGCGGCATAGGTAATCCGGCACATGGGTTCCACACCGCCGGCCAGCATTATTTTGGCATGTTCGTTCAAAAGCAAATCCCGCGCGTAACCAATGGCTGTGGCGCCCGCCGAACAGGCAGTCATAAAAGTTGTTTTGGGGCCACCCAGAGCCAGATCGGAGGCAATCCTATCAGCGGATGAAGCGCAATAGACGGAAGCAAGGACGGAGAAACGGGGATTCCTGCCGCCGCGCAGCAGCAGACTGCGATAAAAGTTTTCCGCCTCCAGAAGACCTCCCGAACCGCCGCCGATGGCTACGCCCGTATCTTCCTGTAACTCCTCCGGGAAAGGATAAAGACCGGCATCCCGCAAAGCTTCCAGTGCCGCGGCAAAAGCCAGCATATCCGCCCGGGACATTCTTTTGAGGGAAAAATCCGCCGGAATATATTTGCGCGGCTGAAAATCTTTAATTTGTCCGCCGTTATGACAGCGAAAATCTGCCGTATCGAATAAATCAACAGGCCCGATGCCGCATACGCCTTTTTGCAGTGCCGCGGCAAAATCAGGTATATTATTGCTTATTGCATTGATTGTTCCAATGCCTGTAATAACTATCCGATTGTTTTTATTCATTGTTAGCCATTATTGCATTTTTTCTTTAGCTGGCTTCACCGACGTCAAAATCGCTATTATTTTGACTTTTTACGAGTCATGGAACTTAGTTCCCGTAAGCAAAAAAGTCAAATAAATATTACAAAAATCGGAAGGCGGCAGCAATCCAATAAGACAGATAAATGCTAATTGCTAATCGTTAAATTTAAGTTTTATTAAGGTAATGCCGATATTAAATTGCTAGTGTAATGAGAAGTATTGTTAGTAAAAGTTAATTTGATTAATGGTGAATAATTCAAGACTGTTAGCTTAAAATAATTCAACCAGTCCAAAGAAAAGAGGTGGTTCAAAATGGCAATCTCATCAATTTCCGCAAATCAGACCAACGCAGTACCGCAGGCACAGGCTGCCCAGGAGGCGGCTCAGGCCAGAGCTAATGAAGAAGCGCAAAAAATGCGCGCCCAGAGAGAAGCTGATGCAGTAACTATTTCCCGACAGGCTCAGGAAGCTGCCGCCCAGGCCGCGGCTGCCGCGAAAGAGTAGAAAACTGCCCGGGAAATATCTCGCAGCACAAAGCGTAAAGTTAAAGAACATAAGTTGCAACAAAGAGAACACCGGAAAAAGGTTTGGCCATAAACGGCCGAACCTTTTTTGTTTAATTCTTTGTTGTCCCCCGAGAGTACCCTTCTCCCGCAAAATAACATGAATTTGCCTTTTTCCGGCCACCAAAGAAGACAAACTTGTAAAAAGCCAGAGACAAGGCGCGCATGGTTCGCAGTGCGACTAGCTCACTGTGACATAGCTCACCATGACAAGTAATTAGCATCCCAGCCTGTCCTGAGCCCGCCGAAGGGCCGCAATAAGCCTGCCCCGGCGAAGGTCGGGGAGGGATGAAGCGCAACGCAGTATATGGACTTATTACGAGTTCGTCAAAGATAATCCTTGCTATTTATTGATAATACCTGTACAAGCCGCCTCGTGATCGCGATAGTTAGTTAACTTCCCACCTCTTTTCTTTGGAAAACTTCGGCAGGAAAATCCAGCTAATCGTAACAGAATCCAACTATGGCAACGTGTCGCAACCGGCCTTTGCAGTTGCCGTCCGGTGCATAAAAGCAGTGTTTATAAAGCGCTGTAACGATTAGAAGGGATTCATCACTAATACATTAATAAAGGAAGAAAAGAAGAAATGAGTTTTGAGAAGTTTGAGTTACATGCGAAAATATTTGCCGGCGTCCAGGCGCTGGGCTACAAAGTGCCGACACCAATTCAATTACAATCAATCCCGCCGATTCTGGAAGGCCGCGATGTTATGGGGCTGGCCCAGACCGGAACGGGAAAAACAGCAGCGTTTGTGCTGCCGATTCTGCAGCGGCTGATGCAGGGTTCGCGCGGCCATGTCCGGGCGCTGATTATTGCGCCCACCCGCGAGCTTAGCGAGCAGACCCATAAAGCCATCGGCGAGCTGGGACGCTCGACAAACCTGAAGAGTCTCTCCATCTATGGCGGAGTAAGCATCAGCGGCCAGATTAACAAGCTGCGGAATCGTGTGGAAATTATTTCCGCCTGCCCCGGCCGCCTCCTTGATCACATCAACCGCGGAACCGTGGATTTATCGAAGATAGAAGTGCTGGTGCTCGATGAAGCCGACCACATGTTTGACATGGGTTTTCTGCCGGATATCCGCAGAATCGTTAAACACCTGCCGGCGCAGCGCCAGACACTGCTTTTTTCCGCAACCATGCCGAACGATATTCGCTCCCTGGCCAATGATCTGCTGCAAAATCCGGTGAATATTAAAATCGGCCACACGGCGCCGGTGGAATCAGTTACCCATCATTTTTATCCGGTGCAAATGGAAACAAAAACAGCGTTGCTGAAAGATATTCTGGATAAAACAGACACTCAGTCGGTTCTTGTTTTTACCAGAACAAAATCCCGCGCCAAAAGCGTGGCACTGCAGCTGGACAGGTCGGGCTATAAGGTTACTTCGCTGCACGGCAATTTAACTCAGCAAAAACGCCAGCAGGCTCTCGACGGTTTCCGTGACGGCCGCTATGAAATCATGGTGGCCACCGATATCGCCGCCCGCGGCATTGACGTGACCCGGATATCCCACGTTATTAATTATGATATGCCATCAACTGCCGATGCCTATACCCACCGCATCGGCCGGACGGGACGCGCCGCCAAAACAGGCGATGCCTTTACTTTTGTCACCGGACAAGATGTCTCTCTGGTGCATTCGCTGAAAAGAGTACTCGGCGAAAAGCTTCAATATCAGAGCGTTGAAGGATTAACCATCAGAATGCCTGTTGATGAATCCCCCGCAGGCCGTCGCGGTAACTACGGTATGAGGCCGAATCAAAGCCGCCGTCCTTTTAAGCCTGCGGCGCCGCGAAGAAGAGGATCAAAGCAGCGGTCCTTCGATTCCGCCAACCGTCAGCAATGGGCTCATTAAGCGATAACCGGCTGCCCCTGGTTAAGCCCGGTTTCATAACTTTTCCCCGCTTATCATGGCGTTGCTGTTGCTGGAATTGCCTTTATTATCTTGACAAAATATTTGATGAAAGATAAATTTATCCTTACAGGAGAAGCAAGTCCTGTAAGGATTCTTTATTTTGCGGCAGGCAGATAATCTAATTGTATAAAACAGCGTTTCTTGTCGAAAATGAATTTTGCCTGATGATGTTGGGCGGCCGTTATTTCCCGTTGAACCTGCAGGAATTATTTCGCATATTGTTTGCGGAGTATCTCCATTGCGCATCCTGCTCTCAACATTTTTCAGCACCACCGAATTAATCATTACAAAGGGGCTGACGGGGAAAAAGGTAATATGACACAATCCTTTTATACAATTTACGTTGTTTCCCTGTTCATCGCCTCGACAATTAATACGGTCCTCGCGGTCTTTTCCTGTTACCGGTATCATACCAGGGAGGCCAAAGCATTAGCCTATTTGCTGTTTGCTACAGCGATAATAACAGCCAGCGCCGCGTTTTCCGCGCTCAGCAACACCAGCGCGGCGGCTGATTTCTGGCTGACCAGGATTCGCTTTATCGGTGTCGCGAGCCTGCCGGTGTTTTTTCTTGCCTTCATATTTGAATATGAAGGCCGGATCAGGCTTTTAACGAAGCGCTATCTTCCTTTATTGTTCCTCATCCCTCTTACCACCATAATACTAATCTGGACCAATCATCATCACGGTCTTTTTTTGCAGAATATCAGTTACCGGCAATTCGGCTTCTTCATTTTAAGGGATTCATGGAAACCGGGCATCTGGTTCTGGGTTCACAGCCTTTACAGTTATATATTCATCATCTACGGCATAATAATTCTATTGAGAAAGATTTTTAACACCCAGCAGCCCTGGCGGGGCCAGGTTATCATGCTGTTTATCGGCGCGCTTTTCCCTCTGCTGGCAAACATCATTGTCCTGATGCGGATTATTCCCGGGCCGGCGCTTGATTTAACGGCATTCGGGATGACAATAACCGGAATAATGTTCTTTCTGGCCTTATACCGCTACCGTCTCCTTAATATTATGCCGATAGCCGGTGAAAGAATAATCGAAAACATGAGGGATGCGGTAATCGTGCTGGATAATAAAAACAGGATTATCCATCTTAATCCCTCAATGCTTGCCATCATCGGTGAGGCCTATTCCGGGGTCATTGGCAAATATATCAAAGAAGTTCTGCCGCACTGGCTTCATAAAATAGACGCCGTCATCAACATCAGCGAACCTCAGACGGAAACATTTGTTATCAATGACGAACAGGAAAATTACTTTGAGGTTAATTCCTCGCCGCTTTATCAGCGGCAGGAAAGCACCGTTATCGGTCAATTAATAGTTTTGCACGACATCACGGCGCAAACTGTGATGATGAAAGAAAAAGAGCTGCTGATTAACAAACTCGAGTTTACCCAGTCCGAATTGAAGATGCTGGCCGTTACCGATCCGTTAACCGGATTGTATAACCGTCGCCACTTTTTCCATCTTGCCGAACATGAATTCAAAAGAGCGGTGCGTTATGGCAGCTCTTTATCAATCCTGATGAGCGATATTGACTTATTTAAAAAAGTCAACGACAACTACGGCCATGTAGCGGGAGATTATGTTCTGTCCATGATTTCCGGAATAATCAAAAAGAATCTGCGCACGGTTGATATTCTCGCCAGATTCGGAGGCGAGGAATTCATAATTATTCTTCCGGAAACAAATATCACCGCGGCCCGGGGTATTGCCGAAAGAATCCGGCTGGAAATAGCCGAAAGTTCCATCAGCTTTAATGACAATGTTATCAAAACAACCATCAGTATCGGTTTGGCAAGTCTTGATGAAAACGTGGTCGGCCTGGAAGACCTGATTAAAAAAGCCGATGACGCCCTTTACCGCGCCAAGGACAGCGGCAGAAACCAGGTTTATATATCAGAGTAGCATTTTTCCTTCCGGATTTCTTCTCGTCACAAGGCCTGTGCCGCATGATAAGAGCTGCGTATCAACGGCCCGGCCTCCAAATGCCGGAAACCTTTCTGGCCGGCAATTTCTTTGAACTCGGCAAACTCGTCGGGGTGATAATATTTAGCCACCGGCCAATGTCCTAAAGTCGGCTGCTGATACTGGCCAATGGTTAAGCGCTGGCAACCTGTCCCGGCCAGATCATCAATTAACCGCACAACATCGTCCTTCTTTTCGCCAAATCCGATCATAAAACCGCTTTTGGCGGCAACCGGAGATGCCGCTGCCCGCGAAAGAAGCTCCAGCGAAGTTCTGTAATTCCCCTGCGGACGCAATTGCGCGAAAAGCGGCTCGACAACTTCCATGTTGTGGTTGATGATATCGGGTTGGGCTGCAATAACCTTTTCCAGCGATTGACTGCTTCCCTGAAAATCAGGAATCAATACTTCGATTTTACAGCCGGATACCGACTCGCGCAGCCGGCTGATGCACGTTGCAAAAACGGCCGAGCCGCCGTCGGGCAAATCGTCACGGGTGACTGAAGTTATTACGACATATTGCAACCCCATTTTTTTTACGGCGGCAAGCAAGTTATCAATTTCATTTTCATCAACAGGCAGAGGCACGCCATGCCTGACATTGCAGTACCGGCAATTGCGGGTGCAGATATTACCGAGAATCAGAAAAGTTGCGGTGCCGCTGGCGAAGCACTCAGCGATATTGGGACAGGCCGCTTCCTGGCAGACACTGTGCAGTTGTAAACCGGCCAAAGTTGTTTTTATCCTGCGGCATTCTTCCGCATAAGCCGGGCGGACTTTTAACCATTCAGGCTTGCGCAGGAGTTTTTGGGGATTTTGTACATTAGTCATATTTTAAGCCAAGAAATAATTACAACATTTTTAGCAACAGATATTTTGACTCAAATACTGTTTGCGGGCTGTTCAAAAAGGTTTAGATGCAAGGCATCGCGAGGGGCGAGCAGCGGAGCGTACTTTAGAGGTACGTGAGCAGCAAGACCCGAAGCGTAACGCCGATGCAATCGGGATAGACTCCGTCCCCGCGAAAGCGGGGATGAGCCATTTGTAAAAGCCTGCGGCTTTTGCCGGCAAGGAAATATCCATTTTTTTATTGTACTCCCTCCGGGATGCACACCCGGTCAACAGCCTGCTATTTTTTCCAGCAGACATCAGGTTTGCGGGCGGCCAGCACCTCGTCGAGCCTGCTCACTTCCGTGCTTAAAGGCGCGTCATGCAGGCGCTGCGGATTTTCTCTGGCCTCACCGGCGATGGCAATCATGGCGTCGCAGAAAGTGTCCAAAGTTTCCTTGCTTTCCGTTTCTGTGGGCTCAATCATCATGGCTTCTTGCACAATCATCGGGAAATAAATCGTCGGCGGATGGTAGCCGAAATCAATCAGCCTTTTGGCAATATCCGAAGTGTGCACGCCGCTTTCCGCCACCTGCCTGGAACCGGAAATAACACATTCATGCATGCACACGCGGTCAAACGGCAAATCGAAATATGGTTTCAATCTTTCCTTGATATAATTGGCGTTAAGCACGGCCATTTCGGTGGCGTGTTTTAATCCTGCCGCGCCCAGTGAACGGATATAGGCATAGGCCTTGACAACAACGTTAAAGTTGCCGTAAAAAGCCTTCACCCGGCCAATAGAATCAGGGAATTTATCCGCCAATTGATAACCATCGGCTGTTTTCACAATGCGCGGGACAGGAAGAAAATCAACCATAGCTTTACCCACACCCACCGGGCCGCTGCCGGGGCCGCCGCCGCCGTGCGGTGTGGAAAATGTTTTATGCAGATTGAGCTGAATGACATCAAAACCGATATCGCCGGGACGGGCTATTCCCAAAAAAGCATTGGCGTTGGCGCCGTCGCCGTAAAGCAGGCCGCCTTTGCCGTGAACAATGCGGGAGACTTCCTCAATATTGCGTTCAAACAGACCCAGCGTATTGGGATTGGTCAGCATCAGCGCCGCAACATCTTCGGTCATCAAAGATTTCAGGTGTTCAATATCCACACCGCCCTCGTTATTGGAATGCAGGGTAACTGCTTCAAATCCGCAAAGCGCGCTGGAAGCCGGGTTGGTGCCGTGTGCGGCATCGGGAATCAAAATACGGTGGCGTTTTTCACCTTTCCTCTCGAAGTATTTCTTAATCATCATGACGCCGGTGAGCTCGCCGTGTGCGCCAGCCGCCGGCTGCAAGGTAAATTGCGCCATGCCGAAAATTTCACTCAACATTTGCTGCATCTCGTAAAGCAATTGCAGACTGCCCTGCGCCATCGCTTCCGCAGCGTAAGGATGAAGACCGGTGAAGCCGGGGAGCGCGGCGGCGTTTTCGTTTACTTTGGGATTGTATTTCATGGTGCAGGAGCCCAGCGGATAAAAACCCAGGTCAACGCCGAAATTGCGCCGTGATAAATTGGTGTAGTGGCGCACCAAATCCACCTCCGCCACTTCCGGCAAATCCAGGTTATCCCGCAGATATTTTTTGCCGATTACTTTTTCGATATTTACTTCCGGCACATCGCTTTGCGGCACTTCCACCGCACTTCTTCCCGCCTTGCTTACCTCAAATATTAATTCCATATAAGCTCCTTACAGATTACAAAATTTTTCTTCACTCCAATGAATAAACGTACCTTGTTAACTGCACCTGCGGAAAAGCCCGGCGGAATTAATTGCCCGGGGAAAATACCCACACTTTAATTCTGCTCTTCCAGTACCGGGGACTATTCATTCTTCTTTTTGCCTTTCTGGCGGCAGCCATCTGCGCGGAATCAAGTTTAACTTCTCCATAAATCTCCTGCTGGACAAGCTGGACAAGCAAATTTATTTCCGCCGCCAGAGCAGGAAATATCCCGGCCAGACGATTGCCGTATTCCAGCAGCGTGTCGGATTTCTTTACCGGAATTCCGCTTTTACCACCCCAGGCCGCCAGGCACGCATATATATCAGACGCAGTTTTGATTTTTCTCACCATCATATACAACCGGTGCATAATACGGTAAATCACATTCCTGATGCGGATTAACAATCGCCGGAAATTAAACGAATGTGATTTCTGCGGTTTGACAGCTTTGTTTCTGGCTAACAGAAATTCCAGCAGATTACGGATTATAACCAACAGGACAACCACAATAACAAAAATAAACAGAGCAGAGCCGCCCCAGATAACAATGTCTGTCAGGATTGCCGGCCCTTCGCCTGCCGCCACGTTTAGAGAATTCAGGGAATCGGACGATGTTCCGGCAAACTCGGCGCTGCGCCGCGATGACGATAAGAGGTCAACGCTCCATCCGATGATGCGAAGCACCGACGGCCCGGCTTTCTTCACGCTGCCGGAAATCGCTTCCGCCGAGTCCATCATTTGGGAGTGCATCAAAAAGAAAATGCCGATGCCGGCAATCAACATTGCGACGGCAAAGCCGATGACCACGCTGATTTTCTGCAAGCCCGCGGCATAGCTTCTTTCCCTCCTGCCGGAATTTAAAATCAGGCCTGTTGTCAATAAGCCGAAAAGAAATAACGGAATGTGGAAAAAAATCAGATTTTGTCCGGGCGCGGCAACGCCGAATTTCGCTTTCACCACCAGCAGCATGAAAACAGCGGCCAGCCCCAAATCGAAACGCAGATATACATTCTCCAGCGACAGCGGCCTTAAGATGAGAGCCCTGCTCCTCAACCAGCTGATTGCAGCAATGACCAGCAACACCAGCAGCATTAGCCAGCCCATTAACGCGCCTGAGTCATCGCCCAAACGGGGAATGCCTGAAATCAATGTCATGCCGTTATAACGGAAGATAAATAATTCCGCTGCAATAAAAAAGACAGCTGCAAACACTATTAATTGCGTCAGGAGCATCAGAATTCTGACCCATTGCAGATTTATGAAGGCACGATGGATTAAAGCGCCGCTGAAATAAATAACGATAAGAAAACCAAGAGACGCCCGACAGCCAAAGATTGATTGCATCAAAAAACCGTTCCAGGCCTGCAACCAGCAGAGTTCCATTGCCGCGCCGGCGATAAAGATTAATTGCTTACCGTACCTGTTGACCATATCAGCTTGCCTCAAATAAATCCGTCAGCAACAAACTTCTCATCGGGACGCTTGCCTTTTTACCCGCCATCGTTTCCTGCTCCGCCTCCCGGAAAGCGAGATTCATGAGCGGCATTTTGGGCGGCAGAACAGATAAAACCCCTTCAACCGGCCTGTAGGAAAAATAGACACAGCTGATTCCCGGCGGAAAATATTTTTTTTGCTGCAACAGATTTTCTATCGGGCCGGTTGATTTTAAATCTATTTTTGCCAGTATCTCCAGCAGAGTCGGTATATGGTTTACGGAGCGGTTGGCCGAAAGAAACGCCGGCCCGGCTACTTTCATCGCACTATTTGTCAAGAAACCAACAGCATAATGTCGGGTATCAAATTCGACGGCCAGCGAAGCCAGAATCTCAATGGTTCGCTCCCAGGCCTGTTCAGCTTCGTGTTCGATAAATCCTTCCGCCTCCAGAATGAACAGCAGTTTCTCCTGTTCCGTGGCTTCAAATATTTTCTCCTGAAGTTTATTATGTCTGGCGCTGGCTTTCCAGTGAATGTGCCGCGCCGAAGTGGAATGCAGGTAATCCCTGGTGCCGAGGATATAAACCGGATCGCATACCGGACTGCAAAAAGCCGGTTTCCCGAACATGATACGGCTGATGACGGAAAACGGTTTGAGGGCAATCAGGCGCGGATATACCAGAATATCAACTTCCTGTTTTTCCCGGGTGAGCCTGGGGAAAAAGCCAAAAAAATCGCCGGTAATGAGGCGCGGCGAGCCGGTTTTGTAAAGACCTCTTTTTACCGGCCTTAATTCCTGATGAAAAAATATTTTCTGATGCCAGAGAATACCGCTGTCTTCCCTGATAGTCAATTCATGGTTTTCGGGCGATAAAAATTGATCAATCGCCAATCTGACTTTTACCAATACCGGCAGCAGTTTCCTGTTCTCAATGGCAACCTGAAAATCAATCTTTTCTCCGGGAAACACTTTTCGTTTGTCGATTGACACATTATAGTGCAACGATCGGGTGCTGAACGCACTCCATACTCTCAAGCCAACCGCCAACAAAATAATCGTCAGCGAAAAAACACTCAGCTCACTTAATCCGTAAAGCAGCGAGAGAAAAAAAGCAATTGCCACGAAGAACAGGGCAAACAGGGCAAAAAATACCCCATGGGAAAATATATCCTGATCCTGATGCGTGTTGGTTTTAATGCTCATGGTCCGGTAACGGAGTCGGAATGTTATCCAGGATTTCTTTTAGGTGCCCGGTCGTTGTAGCGCCCTTCAGTTTTTCCCGGTCATTTAAAATCAAACGATGCGCCAGCACGGGTTCAGCAAGCAGCTTAATATCGTCGGGAATCACATATTCCCTGCCGCGAATAGCGCAAAGAGCCTGTGCCGCCCGCATCAGGCCAAGGGAACCGCGCGGGCTGGCGCCGAATTTAAAGTGTTCGCTGCTGCGGGTTGCCCAGACAATATCCGCAATATATTTTTTAATCGGCTGCGCTATCCTGATTTTTTTGCGATGCTCCTGCAGGGCGACTATTGTCGCCGGTTGAATAACGGCTTCCAGAGAAAGGTAAGGATCGTCTTCCTGAAAACGCTGCATAATACTTATTTCTTCTTCCCGGTTCGGGTATCCCAGCTTTATTTTCAGCAGAAAACGATCGAGTTGCGCTTCCGGTAGGGGAAAAGTTCCTTCCATGTCAATCTGATTTTGAGTCGCAATGACGAAAAAAGGCTCGGGCAGTTTCTGAGTAATACCATCCACCGTAACCTGGTGTTCTTCCATGCTTTCCAGCAAGCTCGCCTGCGTTCTCGGTACGGTACGGTTTATTTCGTCTGCCAGCAGGATATTGGCCATTACCGGACCGGACTGAAAAGAGAATGTCCCCGTCTGCTGATTATAGACATTAAATCCCGTGATATCCGCCGGCAGCAGATCCGGAGTAAATTGCACTCTTTTAAATATGCCGCCGATACTTTTTGCCAGAGATTTGGCAAGCAGCGTTTTCCCCACACCAGGAACATCTTCAATCAGAACATGTCCTCCTCCGATCAAAGCTACCAGCATTTGTTCGACAACTTCCGTCTTTCCGATAATAACTTTGGCAATATTTTCAATCAAAGCATTGCAGTAATTTAAATCCGTTTTTTCCATTTCTTGTTTTTCTCCTGACTGTATTTGCTCCGGTGCAATCCGCCGACGGGCAGTGCTGCTTTAAACAGCCGGGTCGTCCGCTTTCGTCGCAGGCTTCTCTCAAGCAATAACGGAAATCACCCTGTCCATGTCTGCTTCGGTCAGCATTTCCGTGGCACAGAAAAGCAGTGTGTTTTTCAACTCCGGGTAATCTTTTTGCAATTCATAGGCGCCACCGATATTTTCTTTCTTCAGTTTTTCATTAACAAGGCGGGCGTCGGGACAGCTTACAACAAACTCATTATAAATTGGTGCGGCAAATACTTCTTTCCAGCCGGATAATTGTAATAACTGCTTTTTCAAATATTGCGCCTTTTGCACATTTAACTCTGCGAGCTTGGATAGATTTTTGCCGAGCGCCGCCAGATACACTCCGGCAGCCAGTGCGCAAAGCGCTTCGTTGGAACAGATGTTGGAAGTGGCTTTCTCGCGGCGGATATGCTGCTCGCGGGTTTGCAGAGTCAAAACAAAACCGCGTTTGCCCTTCTTATCCACAGTAGCGCCAACCAGCCGACCCGGTATACGGCGCAGAAATTTCTCCTGCGCGGCAAAAATCCCCAAATAGGGGCCGCCGTAGTTAAGCGGATTGCCAAAGCTCTGTCCTTCACCAACAATGAAATCCGCACCCAGCTCTCCCGCCGGTTTTAAAATGCCCAGCGCTGTGCCGTCGCTAAATCCGGCAACCAGAAACGCACCACTGGCGTGAACGGCATCGGCAATCGGAGCGATATCTTCAATCACACCGAAAAAATTAGGGCTCTGCACTAAAACAGCCGCCACGTCATCGGCAAGCTCCTTCTGCAACGCAGTCAAATCAAGCTGGCCGGATTTGGCAAAAGGTATTTCGACAACCTCGTAGCCGTTCGCCCAGGCATAAGTCCGGACGACTTGCCGGTATTCGGGATGGACGCTGCGGGCAAAAATAATTTTATTGCGGCTCAATGTTTTGGCGGAAAGCACCGCCGCCTCCGCCATCGCCGATGCCCCGTCGTACATGGAAGCGTTGGCGATTGGCGCGCCGGTCAGCCGGGCAATCATTGTCTGGTATTCATAAATCGCCTGCAAAATGCCCTGGCTGATTTCCGCCTGATAGGGGGTGTAAGCGGTGTAAAATTCGGCACGCCCGGTGATGTGGCCGACAACTGCGGGAATATAATGGTTGTAAGCACCCGCTCCCAGCAACGTTAAATCCGGCACTTTGTTCTTCTGCGCCAGCCTGCTCATCAGGGAGATTGTTTCCTGCTCGGATAAAGCAGCGGGCAGCTCCGGCAGTTTTTTTAAACGGTATTTCCCGGGGATATCGGCAAACAGTTCGGCAACCTCGGCAATGCCGACGGCTTTTTTCATTTGCGCAATGTCAGCTTCGGTGTGGGGTGTGTAATCCATCAGTGCTTTTCCTCTTTAATCAGCGATGTATAGGCTGCGGCATCCATCAGAGAACCAAGCTCCGCCGCATCAGACATTTTCATTTTCGCAATCCAGCCCTCGCCAAACGCATCGCGGTTGACCAGCGCCGGATCATCCTCGAGCGCGCCGTTGACGGCGATAACTTCTCCGCTCACCGGAGCAAAAACATCCGATACGGATTTAACGGATTCCACGACGGCCAGAGGCGCACCTTTGGCTACTTTTTTGCCAATGGCGGGAAGCTCGACAAAGACGATGTCTGTCAACATTTCCTGGGCGTAGTCTGTAATGCCGACAGTTGCAGTGCCGTCACTGTTGTCTTTCGCCCATTCATGATCCTTGGAATATTTTTTATCAGCGGGATTAGGTTTCGCCATAATTTCTGCCTCCGAATTTTTTATTTCTGTCTTTTATAAAAGGGGATTTTAACGATTTTTGCCGGGCACATCGTATCGCGAACGGCAATGGAAATTTCCGCATCCGTTATTGCCGCCGCAGTTTCAATAAAAGCCAGACCGATTGCCTTGTTTAAAGTGGGGGAAAAAGTGCCGGAAGTGACAACGCCGATTTCCCTGGCGCCCTGATAAACTTTATATTCATGGCGGGCAATACCGCGGCCGGTCATTATGAAACCAACCAGCTTTTTTCCCGGGCCGGATTTTTGCAACTCCTGCAGCGCCGGCCGGCCGACAAACTCCTTATCCATATCCACCAGCCACCCGTAGGGAATCTCGAGCGGGGTAACAGTCTCATTCATATCCTGATGATTCAGCATCATGCCGGCTTCCAGCCGCAACGTATCGCGCGCGCCGAGCCCCACCGGCTTGATGCCCAAATCCTTCCCGGCAGCAAGCAGTTTATCCCAGATATCGCCGATGATATCGGCAGAGGCATAGATTTCAAAACCATCTTCCCCGGTGTAACCACTGCGGGAAATAATTCCCGGCTCGCCCATCACTTTCAACTCGGCAAAATGATAATAGCGCAATTGCGATAAATCAAAATAAGTGAGCGTTCGCAGTATTTCTTCAGCAAGCGGCCCCTGCAAGTCAAGTTTCCCCGTCTGCTCGCTGATATCGGTCAGAGTGCAATCAAGGGCTTGTTCCTCACGAAGCTCCTTGAGCCAGAAAAAGTCGCGCTCTCTGGTGCCCGCGTTGGTCACCAGCATGTAGTGTTCCTGCGCAATTTTATAAACAGTCAGATCGTCAATTATGCCGCCCTCACGGGTCAGCAGAGCTGCAAGCTTGATTTGTCCGATGGACTGATTTTGCAGATTGCGGGTCAAAGAATACTGCAAAAGGTCCAGGGCCTGTTTGCCTCTAACTTCAATTTCACCCATGTGACAGATATCAAAAAGGCCGGCGGCGTTTCTTGTCGTTTTATGCTCATCAATGACATTGGTGTACTGCACCGGCATCGCCCAACCGCCGAAATCAATGATTTTAGCGTGCAGAGCTTCATGTTTTTCATATAAAGGGGTTTTTTTCATTATCAGCCGACTCCATACTTAAAAACCAGTGACAATACAATCAGCAACAAACAAGCTGCCACGAAGATGTAACTCTTTTTAACCGCTTTTGCTCCCAGAATTACACGGCCGCAATGGCGGCATACCGTAAAACGGGCGGCGATTTCTTCCTGACAAAAAGGACACTGCATTTTTTTTGCCGTCACAGCTTCTTGCAGTTTCGTGACATTCTTTTTCAGCTCATTATGGATGTCATATTGCCACTCGCAGTCGGGATTGGAACATTTGCCTTCTGCCGGCATGTCATCGGTCCAGAAAAAACATTTGCCGCAAACGGGACAATTAATTTTCAGCATGATATTTCTCCTGCGGCGGCATGCAAAAAGCGGCGATTACCGTCGTGCCGAGAGAAGTACTACAATTGAAATGAGATTTCAAGAATTAATCAAAATACCGGGCATATTGAAATCATGCTTATTTGATATCGGCAATATAAATATGCTGAACTACCGGATAATTAATCAGATAAAACACCGGCCTCTCCGGCGGGATTATCAGTCTTGAAAAATTTTGCTGAAGAAAAGCTCTTTGTTTTTCGGATAATATATGTTTCCCTCATAATCAACGATTAATTTGCCGTCGAGATGATCTATTTCGTGCTGAATAACGCGGGCAACATAATCCAGATATCTTTTGGATATTTTTTCCCCTTTGCTATTGAGAGCGCGTATCTTGATTTCAGGAAAACGGCTGACTTCAACCTGAATATCCGGGCAGGAAAGGCATCCTTCGGCCATGGCTATTTTTTCACCGCGCGCCTGCGTAATGCGCGGATTAATCAGAATTTCATAATCATCGGTATTTTTTATTTTTTCTTTTTCACCGAAACCCCTGGTCCGGAAAGCGATGATTCTTTTATTGATGCCGATTTGCGGCGCGGCCAGTCCGGAGGCGTCGTCTCTTGCCAGAAAGCTGTCCTTCAGGGCTTCAACGGCCAGCAACGCTTCCTTGTCCAGGGGAACAGGCAATTCCTTGGATTTCTTCCGTAAAACGGCCACTTCCCCCTCATTAATTCCCGTTTCGGACCATAGAGTTAAAACTTTTTTTTGAGACATAATCAAGATACCGCCATTCAGTTCATTGTGTAAAACATAACATCGTTCATTGACAATTTCAAGCATAATGCCTTTTTTCGTCCGAAGGATGGAACGGCCAATCGGCCAACTGAGACGGCTGGAATTGCCGCTTGCAATTACCGGACATAGTTTGCTAAGAAAATACAAACTATTACTCCGGCAATTGAACATTCAGATTAATGAATGCAATGAGTAAATTAATTTGCCCCAAAATTGCTTTGAGCAGCCAATCAGGGAATATTTTGGCAAACAAAACAAGGCGAAGCGGAAGATAAGCGATTCCAACTGTCTGAGCCGAAGGCGAGTTTTGGAATCGCCTGGAGCAAGCCTTAGATTTGTTCCTAAATATTTCCGGCGGCAAAAGGAAATTGGGGGGCAAAACATTGACAATTTTAGCCGTTTAATTGCCGGAGTAATATTAAGGATTGATTTTGCTTAATAAAATAGTAACAAACTTCGCGAAAAAAGAATTTGCCCGGGCCCTGCAGTTTACGGAAGGCGAGCATCCCGAACTACCGCCTTGCAGTGACGGGAAACAGCGCCTCCTCTATATTCATATACCTTTTTGCGAGGAGCTCTGTCCTTACTGTTCCTTCCACCGCGTGGCCTTTACCGAAGCTGCCGGCCGCAGCTATTTCCCGGCTCTGGCCAGAGAGATTAAATTATACAAACAAAAAGGTTACAGCTTTAACGGCCTTTATGTCGGCGGCGGCACGCCGACTGTTTTAATTGACGAACTGGCGGAAATTATAAAAAAGGCGCGGGAGAGTTTCTCCCTTAAAGAAGTATCGGTGGAGACAAATCCCAATCATTTGACTTCCCAAAATATCAAAATTTTACAACAGGCAGGTGTCAACAGGCTTTCTGTCGGCGTGCAGACATTTAACGACGAATTGTTGCAGAAAATCGGCCGTTACGAAAAATATGGTTCCGGCGCGGCGATTGCGGAAAAGCTCCGGGAAACGATGGGTTCCTTTGCTACGCTCAATGCCGATATGATTTTTAATTTTCCGGGGCAGACGGAGCAGTTACTGAATGATGATTTGAATATTCTGCTTAATCTGAACATGGAACAAATCACCTTTTATCCGCTGATGGTTTCCGATTTTGCCCGGAAGCTGATGCGGGAAACCATGGGAGAGGTGAATCTCCGTCAGGAAAAGAAATTATACCGGCTGATTGTCCGGCGGCTGGAAAATGGCTACAAATCTGCATCCGCCTGGTGCTTCTCACGGAAAACGGACGAGAAACCAATGATTGATGAATATGTCGTTGACTATGATGAGTACGCAGGGCTGGGCAGCGGCGCCATCGGTTATATTAATGGTGTCTGCTATGCTAATACTTTCGACATTGCCGGATATGTCAGCACTTTGCAGCAGGATAAGCTGCCGCTGCAGGCTTCCCGCCGTTTCAATTTGCAAGACCAAAAGCGATATGATTTCCTGATGAAATTATTCAGCACCAGGATGAATGTGGAAACACTGGAAGCAAAATACGGCGGAAAATTTTTAAAATCGCTGGGAAAAGAGATGCTGGCTTTTGAACTGGCGGGAGCCTTGCGTTATTTTCCGCCCAATTTATATTTAACTCTCCGCGGACGTTATCTATGGGTAATAATTATGCGGGAATTCTTCATTGCCGTGAATAATTTCCGTGATTACTGCCGGAGCCGCGCCGGCATTTTCTAAATATACGGAAAGGTCTTTTATGGATGAAAAAAGCAAATCGGGATTAAAGAGTCTGCCCAAAATAGATGAAATCATGCTTCTTTTGGAAAAGAGAAATATTTATTCGCTGGCGCCCCGCGAACTGGTCAGGGATACCTGCCGCAATGTCGTGCAGAATTTGCGGGAAAAAATAGTTAAATCCGCAAAAAAATCAACTGCACCGGAAGTATATAATGCGTCGCAGACAGCGGATCAGGTGGAAGGAATTATCAAAAATCTGCACAGTTATCGCTTAAAACGCGTCATCAATGCGACCGGCGTTATCCTGCACACCAATCTCGGACGGGCGCCGCTTTGCTCCGAGGCACTGCAGAGGATTACGGAAATCAGCGCCGGCTATTCCAATCTCGAGTTTAATCTGGAAAAAGGCGAACGCGGCATTCGTTACGATCATGTCCGCGAACTGCTCCTCGCGATAACCGGAGCCGAGGATGCTCTGGTGGTCAACAACAATGCCGCGGCCGTCCTTCTGTGCATCAATACTCTGGCCGAGGGCCGCGAAGCCATTGTTTCACGGGGTGAACTAATCGAGATAGGAGGCGAATTCCGGATTCCTGATGTCATGACCAAAAGCTCAGCCCGGCTGCGGGAAGTGGGTACCACCAACCGCACCCGCATCAGTGATTACGAAAAGGCCATTTCCCGGGACACCGGTTTAATCATGAAGGTGCACACCAGCAACTTCCGCATTGTTGGTTTTACCGAAGAAGCGAGCATCGAGGCTCTTGTTGCCCTCGGGAAAAAGCATAAAATACCTGTGATGAACGATCTGGGCAGCGGTTGCCTTATTGCGCTTGATAAATACGGTCTGCCGCACGAACCGACGGTCCGCGAAGAGCTGGCCCGCGGCGTGGATGTGCTGACCTGCAGCGGCGATAAACTGCTGGGCGGTCCGCAGGCGGGAATCATTCTGGGGAAAAAGGACATACTGGAAAGAATAAAAAAGAATCCCCTCAACCGCGCTTTGCGAATTGACAAGCTGACCCTGGCCGCTCTGGAAGCTACTCTTATTCATTATCTGAATCCGGATGAGGCATTGCATAACTTAAGAAACTTAAAAGCGCTGACCGAACCTGCGGCAACCGTGCAAAAAAGGGCGCAAAAACTTTTCCAGCTGTTGCAGAAAGAAAATACCGCTGCCGCAAAATTTTCCGTAAAAGAATCCCGAGCGGCGGTGGGCGGAGGCGCATTACCCACAGCCGAAATATCATCTTTTGTCGTTGCTGTCAGACCGGTAAAAATGTCAGCCGGCCGCCTCGAAGAGCGCCTGCGCAAGCTGGAATTGCCGGTTATTGCCCGGGTGGACAAAGATGAAATAATGATTGATCTGCGGACAGTTGCCGAAGATGAGTTTGGAGCTGTTGTCAAGGGATTGCGCGAATGCCTGCTGGATTAAAACTGATTCTATTTTAAAGAGGATACTCTCCCTGCGTAAGCAAGCGAATTGGGAGTGACGGGACGGGGGAGTTAGCGGAAAAACAGGTGTTATGTCCCCGGAAAAAGCCGAAAGAAGGACGTGTGGTGCAACATATTTCAAATAGATAAATAACTTTTATTGCTTATTCTCATTGTTTTCTATAAATTACATCATCACTTAAAATCAACGCTGGGACAGCAGTATAGAGCGAAACCAAATGAATGATAAAAAATCAGAACGGATTCTTTCCATTGATATTCTTCGCGGCTTTTGTCTGATCTGTATGGTGCTGGTTCACTTAGTGGTTTATTGGGGCGACTCAGGCGCCGTGAATACCTGGCCCTATTTCTTTCTCAACCATGTGATGGCCGATTGGGGAGCGGCCTGCTTTCTGATGATGATGGGAATGAGCCAGGTTTTTTCGGCTCAGCATCGCGACGGCGAAAATAATATTCTGGCCTTCAAGCGCGCCCTGATCCGCGGGGGATTCATTTTCATAATGGGGATAATCATGTTGGCCCTTGCCTGGGGACCGGGTCATATCTGGCAATGGGATATCCTGACGCTCATGGGATTTGCGACGGTGATGCTGTTTTTCTGCCGCCTGCTGCCCTCCTGGCTGATCCTGCTTTTTGTCGCAGGCCTGGCTGTTTGCACGCCCCTGCTGAGGAATGGGATCGATTTCAATGCCGTCTGGGGAGGCGGTTTTATCGATGTGCCTGTCATTTCAAGCTATCTTCCCGGTATGATGCTTGATCCCGCCAGGGAATATGAGGTGATTTGGCGGATAAAAGAAATTGTTCTGGGCTTTTTGTTCACCGGTGAATTCCCGCTTATGCCCTGGTTTATCTTTCCACTGCTGGGTTTTGTTCTCGGGCGCAGGCTTGTCGGCGGCGGGATGCTAAACGACCTGCCTTTTCTGGCGATAATCGGCGGCTTGCTGGCCGTTCTGGGGCTGGGTTGGGCCTATGCATCAATTGGCCGGCCTCCGTCAGCCATCATTACCGGGTATATTGCCCCGCTCAGTTTTTATCCCGACTCCTTTACGATGATCTGCTATCAAACGGGGATTGTGCTGCTTATTTTCTCCGGTATGTTTTACATCTATGATGTCCGCAAACAAGATAAAAACAAAGCGGGGTTCTTTGCCGGCATCTTTAATCTTGCCAGCCGCTCCTCCCTCACGTTTTATTTCCTTCATTATCTTCTGATCGGGTGGCCACTGGCGCTGATTCACGTTCTGACCGGCCGCTATTACAAGTATGACATGTTAAGCGCGTATATCGCGCTCTTGGCCGGCGTTGGCGCTGTCATCCTGCTCGTGTCGCTCTTAAAGCTATGGGGAAAAAGCAAAAACAAATACAGCCTGGAATGGTTTCTCGACCGGTTGATAAGACGCTTTGCCTCTTTGTGAGAAAAGCTGTTTTTGACGTGCAACTTTCTTTTTCAAATTAGGAGTTAAACGGGTGATGCCGCATCATTGCGCTGGTCAACTTTTGCATCAATTGCAAAACGTTTTTTGATTTGCAGGAAATCAATGCCATAAAATTTTTCCGCAAGCGCAGAAAAAACCAACAGAATTGAGGAAATATGCAAGAACGAATGCCGTATTTTGATCATGTCCGCGGTATACTGGTGGCATTAATGATTATGAACCACACGGTTGTTGTTTACGGGACAGACCTGGTGCTGGAAAATCCTCTTGGGGGTTTTTTAACAAAAATCATTATCTGGGTCGGTGCGCCGCTTTTTATGATTTTAATGGGCATATTTTTCGTTTATCCGAATGCCAGACCGGCGTCGGTGAGAATTGTCAGGGGCTTCAAGCTGTTTTTGCTGGGGCTTGTTCTGAATTGTCTGCGTTTAGTTCTTCCGTACCTGATTGCCAAATTTGTCAATCCTCATGCCCTTTCAAATTTTCACTATCTTACTCCGAATAGCGATTTTCCGGTTCTGTGGCAGCTTTTCTATTTGATGGATATTCTGACTTTTGCGGGATTGGCCTTTATCATTCTGGCGCTGTTTGACCTGTTTTTTAAAAAGGACTGGCATTTGGTTGTTTTGGGATTGCTTGTTGCCTGGGCGGCCCCCGCCTTATGGGGAACGGGAAGGGACTGGGGAGTCTTTTATCCGCTGGTGCAGCCTTTTTGGGGCAATGCCCTCATACAAGGCCTTGAGAGCGACACGTCGTTTCCCGTGTTCCCCTGGCTTGTATATCCCATTGTCGGCGTCCTGATCGGAAGGGCATTTATCAGGGGCAAAGCACTAGGCGCGGTAGTTAAGAAAATGCTGTTCGCCGCCCTGCTTCTGGGTGCGTCAGGCGGGCTAATTGTCTTTCTAAGCAAGACAAACCAGTTTGGCGATTTCTACCGCATGTATCCGGGTGCTACCTTTCTGTGTATTGCGATTGATTTGCTGTGGATTGGCATGTTTATGCTCTTTGCAAAGTTCGGGGTTTTTCAGAAAACCCTGAATTATCTCACTTTCTGGAGCAAAAATATCACGCTGATATATCTGGTGCAATGGGTGCTGATCGGTTTTGGCATTGTTATTCTGGGTTACCGCCAACTGGACAATTCTTGGATAGTTCTGGCGCTTATTCCGGTGTTTTGTACGCTCAGTTATTTCGCGACGAAAAAGCTTCTGCGATCGCCCCGATTCATGCGTGTCCTTACCTGGTTTACACGCTAGGTGTTGGCTTTATTCCGGCTTTATTCCGGGGACATAACACATATTTCTCTTGAAAAAAACACTATAATATTCTAATCCTTTCTCATGGCACGCATATCTCGAATAGTCGTTCTAGGATATCCACATCATATAACGCAGCGTGGTGTTCGTTCTATCGATATTTTTAAAAATGATAGTGACAGAAACACCTATTTGCAGTTTATCAAAGAGGAAACGCTACGCTGTGAGATTGATGTTCTCTCCTGGTGCCTGATGACTAATCATGTTCACTTTGTAGCTGTGCCACACGATGAATCATCGTTCGCCAGGGGATTTGGGGAAGCCCATAAGAGATACACTCGCATGAAGAATTTCAGCGACGGTGTACGCGGATATTTATTTCAGGGACGATTTGGTTCCTGTGTGCTGGACGAACGTCATTTGCTTGCGGCTGTCCGCTATGTTGAGAATAATCCTGTTGCTGCCGGCATCGTGACGCATGCCTGGGAGTATCAGTGGTCGAGTGCTGCTTATCATGTTGGTAAGATTGAAGATGATGTTCTTGTTAAAGACAGAAACTTATTCGGGCTTGTAGATGATTGGCGGATTTATCTCGGCGAGGCAGAAAACGATGATTTTAATACAATAAGAAAAGCGACAAGAACAGGCCGTCCCGCAGGTGATAACGATTTTACAATTAAAATGGAAAGTCGGACTGGGCGGGTACTCAGACAAGCAAAGCCCGGAAGAAAGAAACGGCAGAAAAGCTGAAATAGGTGTTATGTCCCCCGAAAAAAAGGAAATCAAATTTACCGTCACCGCTGCTGCCAACGGGCAGCGGTTGGATATTTATCTTGCGGCAAAGGATGAGGAACTTTCCCGCTCTCAGGTAAAAATTGCCATTGAAGACGGCCTGGTGCTGGTTAATAATCTGGCGCCGAAAGTCTCGCAAAAACTGAAGACGGGCGATGAAATCATCCTGAAAAAAATCCCGGCAGCGGTTGCCGTCGCCCGCCCGCAGAATATTCCTCTGGAAATCGTCCATGAAGATGCGGCAATCATAGTCATCAACAAACCGGCGGGTATGGTCGTCCATCCGGCGCCCGGCAATCCCGACAATACTCTGGTCAATGCCCTGCTTTTCCACTGCCATGATCTTTCCGGTATCGGCGGCGTACTCCGGCCCGGCATCGTCCATCGCCTGGACAAGGACACTTCAGGGCTGCTGGTTGCCGCCAAATCCGATGACGCGCACCGGAAACTGGCGGCGCAATTTGAAAAACACCTGGTCCACAAGATTTATTACGCGCTGGTCTGGGGCGATATCCGGGGCTCTCACGGCGAGATAATAATGCCCGTGGGCAGACATCCTTCCGACCGGAAAAAAATGTCCACAAAAAGCCGCCGCGGCCGCGACGCGATAACCCTCTGGAAAGCGAAAGAACGATTTGGCATGGCAACGCTGCTGGAAGTTGATATCCGAACCGGCAGAACCCACCAGATTCGTGTGCATCTGGCTGACCGGGGTTATCCGGTAATCGGCGACAAGGTGTACAGCCATTTTCCCCACAATCTGAAAATCGCCGCGGCCGCCCTGAAAGAGCAGCTCCGCCTGCAGCAAAGACAGGCGCTGCACGCCGCTTCTCTCTCTTTCCTGCACCCCGTAAATGGCGAGAGAGTGGTCTTTACAGCCGCCCTGCCCGATGATATGAGTAAACTTTGCAGCGCGCTGCGAGCCAACGAAAGTTGATATTATGTTCACTATTGAGCGGAAGAAAAAAATAGTCTATTTGCAGTCCTCTCTTTTAAAAGACTGTGATTTCCTGACCCACGCGTTCTGCACCAGACAGGGCGGTTTCTCGGAAGATGATTATGCGAGCCTTAATTTAAGCTTCCGGGAGGGCGATAACGAATATAAGGTTTTGCAGAACTGGGAAAGGCTGTCCGATGCCTTCGGCGTGCCGCTGGGGAATTTTCTGGTCCTCAATCAGGTACACGGAGATAAAATATTCGTAATTAAAAAATACGGCAAATATTTCACTTCGCGCGATGAGCTGGATTACGATGCCATCGTCTGCAATCGCACCAATCTGGCAATTTGCATCAAAACCGCGGATTGCGTGCCGGTTTTCCTTGTCGACAGGATAAAAAAAATAATTGCCGTCGCTCATGCCGGATGGAGAGGCACAGCGCAGGGCATCAGTTCCGGGGTCGTCCGTTTTCTGCTTGATAAGCATAATTGCCGGCCGCAGGATATTCTGACGGCGATAGGCCCCGCCATCGGCCGCTGCTGTTATCAGGTGGATGCGCCGGTCGCCGCCGCGATGAAAAATCAATCCGGCTGTGCTTCTTTTCTGTTTCCCTGCGCGAATGCTCACGACAGGTGGATGCTGGATTTGCCGGAGGCCAACCGTCAGCAAATAATGGCAGCCGGCATTCCCGAAGAAAACATTGAAACGGCGGATTTCTGCACCAGTTGCCGCCAGGATCTGTTTTTTTCCCATCGCGCCACCGGCATGTATACCGGCCGGCAGATTAATTTTATGATGATTAAAGAAGAAGAACCATGTATAGTTGTCACACTTAATAACAACCGGTGGAAGGAATAGAAAAAGTCCTCCGCTGCGGACGCAAAATTTTTAAAGGAGCAGATGATGATTATTGTAACAGGCGGCGCCGGTTTCATCGGAAGCGCCTTTGTCTGGAAACTGAACCAGGAAGGCATTGAGGATATTATTATCGTGGATTGTCTGGGAAAGACAGACAAGTGGAAAAACCTTGTCAATCTGCGTTTTACCGATTACATCCATAAAGATGATTTCTTAGAAATGTTATGCGAAGATTGTGTTCCTTTTGCTCCGCAGGCGGTGGTACACATGGGAGCCTGCTCTTCCACAACCGAACGTGACGCCGACTATCTGTGGCACAACAACAATGTTTATACTACCAGGCTGGCGCAATGGGCGATAAACCGCTCCATCCGTTTTATCTACGCCAGTTCCGCGGCGACATACGGCGACGGAACCAAAGGCTTTTCCGACGATCACAGCAATATTGCGAAGCTCAAACCAATCAACATGTACGGCTACTCCAAGCAGGTATTTGATTTGCGGATGCTGAAAAATTCGTGGGAAGATAAAATTGCGGGCATTAAATTTTTTAATGTTTTCGGGCCCAACGAATATCACAAGGAAGACATGACCAGCGTCATCTACAAAGCCTTTCAGCAAATCAGAAAAACAGGCAAAGTAAAACTTTTCAAGTCATATAAGCCCGACTATGCCGACGGCGGGCAGATGCGCGATTTTGTTTACGTAAAGGATTGCGTCAATGTCCTGTGGTGGCTTCTGCAAAACCCGGATGTGAACGGAATTTTCAATCTGGGAACGGGCAAGGCGAGAACCTGGAATGATTTAATCGGCGCTGTTTTTGCGGCGCTGGGTAAAAAACCGGATATCGAATATATCGAAATGCCGGAAGGCCTGCGCAATCAGTATCAGTATTTTACCGAAGCGCAAATGGCAAAGCTCAAAGCCGCCGGTTGCCCGGTTGCGTTTTCGGCGCTGGAAGAATCCGTGCGGGATTATGTCTGCAATTATTTGCAGCAGGCAGACCAGTATTTAGGCGGATAATATTAACGGCCGAAATCGGAAAAATTAAGTTAGAAATACAGCGCATTAAATAATAAGTTAGAAAGGTAGGCGAAAATGAAACTTCATTTCATTGCTAAATTTGTCTGCGCAATTGCATTAATCACTTTTTTAACCGGATGCAGTCTTTCCTATACTATTAAGGAGCCCGTTCCTTCCCGCGTTAAATATGAAAATGCGAATATTGCTTCCGTTACCCTCACAATTGTTGACCAACGCAAGGATACGGATGCGGTATTTATTTTGGAAAGACTCGGCGCCGGATCGGAAATGAAAGAGGGGAAAGTTGTTAAATTTGATAATTTGGAAGACCCTATCTTGTATTTCGCCCGGAATCTGGAAAGGGAGATGAATAGTCGCAATATCCCGGTTAAATGCGTTCTTGGCAAGTCGGCTTCTGAAGGATTTTCATTATTGATCCACAAATATCAAATTGCCAATACCCGGGCAACGGGTTTTTCGCCCTGGGAGTCTTTTCATATCTTTTCCGCAACGATTGTAAAGAATGGGCAGACGAAAAACATTAAAGCTTATTTTTACAATGGCAAAGTTCCGGTATGGAGCATGGATGAGATACAGGAGCCATGTTTTAATATTCCCATGTCGATAATTATCAAAGATGTTGCTTCCAAAATAAGTAATTATTTTTTTAATCTTCGTGTCGCGGACGATAAGGTGAGCCGATTGTCTGATGAAATAAATGCGGAAATCGAAAAAAATGATTTTGGAGCTTTTTGGAAAGTGCTCGAGCTGGGCTATACAAATAATCATCAGGCGACGTCCTACTTAAGAAAATATGCTAGAATGGGAGATGAGTTTTTTAAATCATGCGCCGTTTCGGCCATTGGTATGCTTGGGGGAGAAGAAGATATAGAATTTCTGAAACAGAGCTATAAAGAAGGTTGGTATAACGATCGCTATATGGCGATCAAGGCAATAGGCGATATTGGTACGCCTAATGCCCTGCAATTCATCCAAACGCTAAGGAAAGAACCTGTTTACGAAAAAGAAGATGGCTTAAAATACTGCGTGGAATTATATGCACCATAATATCACATGCAAGCGATGATAATATGTATTTTCTGAAAGCTTTTATAATGGATAGTGTATGAGAAGAGATGTTGTTTGCATTATACCTTCCCGTTACGAATCGAGCCGCTTTCCGGGCAAACCTCTGGCCGACCTTTGCGGCAAGCCGATGATTCAGCATGTTTATGAAAGAGTTTCCCACGCTAAAGCAATTCCTTACGTGGCCGTTGCTACCGATGACGAGCGCATTTTTGATGCTGTCAAAAAATTTGGCGGGAATGCCATAATGACCGCAGCCACGCATCGCTCCGGCACGGACCGCATTGCGGAAGCCGTGCGGACGTTAAATCTGCCGCCGGAAGCGATTGTTGTCAACATTCAGGGGGATCAACCGATCTTCGAGCCTGCCCAGGTAGATGAAGTTATTGCGCCCCTGCTGGCTAATCCGTCAATCAATATGTCCACACTCATTTATAAAATAATTCTGGCGGAGGAAATCACGCATCCCCATGCCGTAAAAACTGTTTTTGATCATGAAGAATTTGCCATTTATTTTTCCCGCGCGACTATTCCGTATGTCCGCAGCAAAAACATGACGGCCGATTATTACAAACATCACGGCATTTACGCTTACCGCCGCGATTTTCTGGATATTTTTACAAAGCTTCCCGAAGGAAAATTAGAGAAGCTCGAAGCGCTCGAACAACTGCGGGCGCTGGAATACGGCTACAAAATAAAAATTGTCATAACAAAGCACGATTCCGTGGAAGTGGATAATGAACAGGAGTTGGAAAGAGTCCGGCAGATTTTACTAAAGAAGGCAAAAGGAGATAATTAATCAATGGCCGAAGAAGAAAAGAAGATAAAGCCGCGTGTTCCGCGCAGGGAAATCAGCACAACTGTCGAATTTATTGTGGACTCGACTGATGAAACCGCCAGCGCTGTTGACATTTCGGAGGCGGGCATGAGTTTTGTCACCAAGAAGCCCGTCCGGTTTCGCATGCGTCTTAAGCAGGACGGTGAATTAAAGGAATATCTGGCGCTTCTGGTCTGGGCAAAAAAGGATGCATCGGACGCCACCACTTACGGATTTCAATTTATTCCCGACGACAACGAATGCATATTATAAAAACTGGAGCTTTCGTTACCGTGGTTTCCTGCGGCACGCCGCTTATTCCCTGAACGGAAAAACAAGAGGTGATTATCCTGTTATGACCGTCAAACATCCTTTGCGGCTTCTGATTTTTTCCCTGATGTGCCTCAGCGGGGGAGTGTCTCCCTGCCCGGCTCAGGAAAATCGCGATGCTTTAACGGCCTGCGCAAAAATCGCCGCCGCCGCGGAACGTCTGCAATGTTATGATAAACTGGCCGGACGTTCGACACCAGCCGTTTCCGCAGACACCCTGACGGACACGACGGTAAAAGATACTCCTCCGGAACAAAAGCAGACCGTGATGTCCCGGCACTGGGATCTGGACCCGGCGAGCAGAAAACATACCTTTGTGCTCAGGCCGTATCGTTCCAATTATCTGCTGCCCGTCGCTTATAACTCCTCACCCAATCAGGATGAGCATCTGGATGTTGACCCCGGCGGCAGAGCCCAGTTCAACGAAGCAAAATTTCAAATCAGCTTCAAGGTAAAACTCTGGGAGGATTTGCTGGACAAAAAGATTGACATCTGGATGGCCTATACACAGCTTGCTTTCTGGCAGCTATACAACACTCCTTTTTCTTCGCCCTTCCGTGACACCAATTATGAGCCGGAATTGCTGGTGAACTTTCGCACCGATTATGACTTCCTTGGTTTTAAAGGCCGCCTCCTGACGCTGGGGCTGAATCATCAGTCCAACGGCCGTTCCCTGCCCCTATCGCGCAGTTGGAACCGGGTAACGGCCAGTGTCGGACTGGAAAGAGACAAATTAAATATTTTTTTAAAAACCTGGTACCGCATACCGGAGCGCGAAAGCAATGACGATAATCCCGATATTACCCGTTACCTGGGCTATGGCGAATTAAATGCCGTTTATTATTGGGAAAAACACCGGCTGGCGGCAACATGGCGCAATAACCTGCGCCCGGCAAATCTGGGAGCCGTTCAACTGGAATGGTGTTTTCCCCTTCCCTTTATTCCGGGTGACCGCTTCAGCGGCTATATCCAGTATTTCAACGGGTATGGCGAAGGGCTGCTCGACTATTACACCAGCGTCAACCGTATCAGCGCGGGATTTATGCTGAAGGACTGGTAGAAAGGTTTGTCTGAAAGCTCAATAATTATCCGGGATGTCGTAATTGCGACAGAACCGGAGTCGCAAAAAAACGCGGCAGGATAATCAAACCTGCCGCGTTTCGTTTTTTTACAAGAACAGCGCGCCGTTAATATCTGCCGCCGCGATTGCCGCCACCGCCGCCGGGACCACGGTTGCCGCCTCTGTAACCACCGCCGCCGGGACCACGATTGCCGCCGCCGCGATTGCCGCCGCCCGCGCCGAATTCCTTCTTCGGACGAGCTTCGTTAACGGTGATTGCTTTACCGTCCAGAGTTCCGCCGTTGAACTTCTTGATAGCTTCCGCAGCGCCCTCTTCTGTTTTCATTTCCACAAATCCGAAACCTTTGGATTCACCAGTAAACTTGTCTTTGATGATTGCTGCCGAGGCAACTTCTCCGGCTTCGGAAAAATTGGTGCGCAGGTCTTCATCGGTAATTTTGTAAGACAGGTTGCCGACATACAAGTTCTTGTTCATTTTAATTCCCTTTCTCTAACTTCCTTTTTGTTAAAAATCCTTCCCGTTTCCGGCTTCACAAAGCATCAAAATCAATCCCGTCAGGCTCTCCTGGTTGAGAAGGAAGGAAAAGACGAGGGACTTGCATGCCTTAATGTGGCGAATAGCTCATATAAATCAATAATAGTCAAGGATTATTGCGTTGCTGATTTTCATATCTTTTTTGTTAAAATAATTATAAATATCGTGACGCAAATCACGCCAGAGAGGAGAAAATCATGTTTGATTATATGCTCAGCAAAGAACAACTCATAATTCGGGATGAAGTGCGCGATCTGGTGAAATGGGTGCCGCGTCAGATGATACTGGATATGGATACGGATAAAATAAAGTTCCCCAAAGAATTTTTACAGGAAGCGGGAAGGCGCAATCTTCTCGGTTGCCGTTATCCGAAAAAATGGGGCGGCAGGGAAATGGATTGGGTGACTACCTGCATGCTCATGGAAGAGGTGGGCACTCTGGGATATGAATTTGCCTGTGTTTTCGGCGTGGGTGCCGAACTGGTTTGCGATGCCATTATCAGACACGGCACCGATGAACAAAAAGAAAAATATGTCAAGCCGCTGCTCAAAGGCGAGATATTTGCAGCCGAATGCCTGACCGAACCACGCGGCGGGTCTGATTTTTTCGGCGCCACTACCAAGGCCGAAGATAAAGGCGACTATTTTCTGCTCAACGGCCAGAAGCGTTTTATCGTCGGCGCGGAGGGGGCGGATTTTTTCCTTGTTTATGCCAAAACCAACCCGCAAGCCAAGCCGCAGGATTCCATAACCTGTTTCATCGTCGACCGCACCGAAGGCGTCGAAGTGAAATATCTCTATGGCCTGATGGGCTGCCGCGGCGGCGGCACCGGCCGGATAATTTTCCGTAATGTGAAAGTGCCCAAAAAAAACGTGGTGGGCAAAGTGCAGGGAGCCTACGCCGTTTTTAACACAATGATGATTCCGGAGCGTCTGGGAACGGCAGCCATGACCATCGGGGCGGCGCGTCCCGCACTCGATATCGCCACTAATTACACCTCCCGGCGTAAAGCTTTCGGCCAGGTAATCAATCAGTTTGAAGGCGTCAGCTTTCAGATTGCCGAGGCCGTCATGATGCTCGATGCCGCCCGCGCCATGGCTTATGCCACAGCCCGCGCCGTTGATGCCGGAGCGGATATGAACCGCGTGCGCCGGATGGTATCGCAAAGCAAAAAATTCATCACCGAATCCTGCCAGAAGGTTGTGCATAATTCCATGCAGGTAATGGGCGGCATTGCCTACACCAATGTTTTCCCCATCGAGCGTATTTACCGCGATGTGCGACTCGCCTCCATCTGGACGGGCACGAGTGAAGTAATGGCGATGATTACCGCCCACGAATGGTATCGGGAATATTTTCAGGAAAAGGCAAAACGCCGGACCCGCGACCATGAACAGGACGCGCAGGAAGCATCGGATGATGAAAAAATTTATACTGATGATGATATGTGGAACAAGGGATGGTAGTGAGACTCGGAATTCAGGAGCATAGCGAACTGAATTTCGTTAGTCGAACTATCCCCGCAGCGCAGCGCAGGGGGTAAGTGACACCTTCAGGAGCGTAGCGAGCTGGAATTTGTTAGTCGTAATGAGATCCAAACTTAAGAAATGGAATCCGGCGAATGCCGGACGAAGTGCGCTGAAGTTTGTTGATCGAATTATCCAATCCCTTCTTTATCGGGATTGGGAACTATCCACGCAGCGCAACGAAGGGGGTAGTTCTAATTGCCGTCTGATTTATCAGCCTTACTATTAGACGAAGACAAACTTACAATCAGCCGAATATAAAACTTGCAATTGGACGGGATTATTGGTTAAAATAGCCGCATGAAAAATAACAATTTATACCCCCGATATCTTCAGCCCCGGATTATGGAGGCGCTGGCCGATTCGCCTGTGGTGCTGATTCACGGCCCGCGACAGTGCGGCAAGACGACACTTGCCCGCCAGGTCGGAGATCTGAAAGGATTCACGTATCTGAGTTTTGATGATGATGTGCAGCGGGCGGCGGCAAAGTCCGATCCGGTGGGTTATGTCGCCGACTTGCCCGAGCGGGTGATTCTGGACGAGGTTCAACGGATGCCGGAACTTTTCACCTCTCTGAAAGCGGAGATTGATGCCCGACGGAAACCGGGGCGATTTATCCTGACAGGTTCGGCGAATGTGCTTTTGGTGCCGAAGTTGGCTGACTCGCTTGCCGGGCGCATAGCGGTTTTGCGTCTGCATCCGCTCGCTCAAGTGGAGCTTTCAGGGGGACTGCCCAATTTTCTGTCGGCCTTGTTCGGCTCGGCTTTCAAGACTGGAGCATCAGGTCGCCGCCTGGGTCGAATACTGGCGGAGCGTGTGGCGGGGGGTGGATACCCGGCTGCTCTTGCGCGGGCCACGGCAAGAAGGAGAACAGCATGGTATCGGGATTATGCCGATACTCTCATTCAGCGCGATGTCCGGGACCTGGCGCGCATCAGCGAACTGGATGCTTTACCCCGCCTGATGGCGCTGGCTGCGGTTCAAACCGCCTGCCTGGTGAATGTCTCTGAACTTGCCGCGCCCTTTCAAGTGAGCAGGCAGACCATTCGCGATTATGTCACCCTGCTCGCGAAGATTTTTTTGCTGGAGGAACTGCCGGCCTGGCATAACAACCGGCTGAGTCGCCTGATTAAAACACCAAAACTGCATGTGGGAGATACCGGCCTTGGTTGTACCCTGCTTGGTCTGGATGCGGAAATGTTGTGGAAAGACCGCGCGCTTTTTGGACGAATTCTCGAGACCTTTATTTTTCAAGAGTTGCGCAGGCAGGCAAGCTGGCATGAAGAAACGGTATCCTTCAGCCATTTTCGCGACAAGGATAAGGTTGAGGTGGATATTGTTCTGGAATGCGCCGGAAGGCTGGCTGGGGTTGAGGTGAAGGCAGCAGCGACGGTTACAGGTGACGATTTTAAAGGACTGCGCAAACTTCAGGACACCGCTCAAAAGAATTTTGCCGCCGGTGTTGTGCTGTATGACGGCGAGGCAGTTGTGCCCTTCGGGAAAAATCTATATGCCATTCCCATATCCAACCTCTGGGCGATGGAAGTTTGAAGTATGAAGTGCGGCTTATTCGGGGGCTTATTCGGGGGACACGACACTTAATTTATTGCAACAATTTTCTAAAAATTGGTAAGTAGAAATTTTTCTTCAACCACTTTTTGTTTTTCGGCAGACATTTAAATTTTTAATTACAAATCATAATGAAGTTTGAGAGCACGGCAAAAGCCAGTGGGCTATCCCCGCAGCGCAGCGCAGGGGGTAAGTGACACCTTCAGGGTGAGCGTAGAACAGCGGAATTAGCAGACGAGGGAAAGCGTGAGAGAAACAGAATCAGCAAAAACAATAACAAGAATGTTAAGCCAAATGATTCACAATGGCAAAGCCTTTGATTTTTAGAGTAAATAAGCATATAAAAGCATTGAACCTTCCGCTGTCATTGTCGAACTCGATTCGACAATCCAGATTTCATTTTAAGATATTTTGGTCATTAGATTACGGAGAACAGGATAAACGTTCATGTCTGACCAATATTTCGCCCACACCTTACCCGGACAACCACCTGCCGACTGGCAGCCGCTGGAACAGCATCTGAAAGAAACTGCAGAAAAAGCAAAAGAGTTTGCCAGTTTGTTTGGTGCTGGTGATTGGGGATATCAGGCGGGGCTATGGCATGACATTGGAAAATACTCAATTGCATTTCAATCAATGATTAAAATTGCTGCGGGAATTGACGCGTCAATAAACAATTACACCCCTAAAGTCAACCATTCCACAGCAGGCGCGCAATGGGCTATCGAAAAATTCGACAAAGCCGGTCGCATTTTTTCTTATCTTATTGCCGGTCATCATGCGGGTCTTCCTGATTGGTTGCCCGATGAAACGGGGAACGCCGCTCTGTTGGTGCGTCTAAAAGAGATCAGCCACCTCGAAGAAGCCAGGAAAGCAAAGATACCAGCAAATATACTCGAAAATGATTTGCCCAAAGAGAGGCCACCCAAAAGGGCTGATCCAGCGATGTGGATCAGGATGCTTTTTTCATGTCTTGTGGATGCCGATTTTCTTGACACGGAATCATTCATGGACAAAAAAACATTTATACTCCGTGGCAACTATCAACCGATTGCCGAACTTCTTGAATCTTTCACTCAGTTCATGGCTGATAGATACCCGACTAAACCAGATGACACACCAGTTAATCACATCCGTACAAATATTTTAAGACGATGTGTCGAAAAAGCAGCTGACGCACCGGGTGCTTTTACTCTTAGTGTTCCTACCGGCGGAGGCAAAACGCTGTCCTCCATGGCTTTTGCGCTGCATCATGCCATCCATCATAAAAAGCGAAGAATCATTTATGTTATTCCCTACATCAGTATCATTGAACAGACAGCCGACCAATTCCAAAAAATATTCGGCGATGCGGTCATAGAACATCACGCTAATCTTGACCCGGCGGAAGAAAACGAAGAATACACAAAACGGCGATTAGCCTGTGAAAACTGGGACGCACCGATTATCGTAACCACAGCGGTGCAGTTCTTTGAATCCCTTTTTGCCAGTAGAACAAGCAGATGCCGTAAGCTTCATAATATCGTCAACAGCGTGGTGGTTCTCGATGAGGCTCAGTTGCTGCCGCCTGAGTTTCTCAATCCTATCCTCCGCACTCTTGATGAATTGAGAAAACACTATGGTGTCACTCTTTTATTATCCACGGCAACCCAACCGGCGCTTTTGCCGCAGAAGTCACCGTCTTTTACATTCGAGGGACTGTCCAACACAAGGGAAATCATCGAAAATCCCGATGACCTCAACAAACAACTCAAACGCGTTCAGGTACAAATATTAAAACCCCTTGATGAACCGGTGGAATGGGAAGAGTTGCGTGATAAGCTAGTGGAGCACGCCTCCGTTCTTTGCGTCGTCAACCGGCGGGACGATTGCCGGAAACTCTGGCAATTGATGCCGGAAGGGACTTTTCATTTGTCAGCGCTCATGTGCGGTGCACATCGCTCGAACGTCATCGCCGCCATCAAGAAGAATCTGAAAGAAGGTGTTCCCACGCGTGTCATCAGCACGCAACTGGTGGAGGCGGGTGTGGATTTAGACTTTCCGGTCGTTTACCGCGCACTGTGCGGACTGGATTCTGTTGCGCAGGCCGCAGGCCGTTGCAATCGCGAAGGCTTACTCAAACAGGGCGATGTTTTTGTCTTTAGGCCGCGAACTGAACCACCTGTTGGTCACTTGCGGCAAGCGGCGGGTATCGGCAAAAGGCTGCTCCAAAAAGAAAGTGATGACCTGATCGCGCCGCAGAGCTTTACGGAATTTTTTAGGGAACTCTACTGGCTGCAAGGGGAAAATCTCGACAGGCATGGCATACTGAAAGACCTGGCGCCGGATGGTGAATTCCGTTTTAGTTTCCGCACCGCCGCCCGTAAATTTAAAATCATTGATGACTCAAGACAAGCATCCGTTATTGTTGCCTATGGCGCGGGGGCGGATCTGATTGCCGAGTTGGAACGGAGAGAACCTGACCGTTACCTGATGCGTCGCCTTCAAAGATATATTGTGAACCTTCCGCGTTACCTCCACGACAAACTTGTTTCGGAAGGATCGATCCGCCTGATTCACGAAGGCATTTATATCCAGGGGCACAGCGCCATGTACGACGAACAAATCGGTTTCAGTCCGGATCGTTCGGCGGTTTATCAACCGGATGATCTCATTGTTTAAAAAACAAGAAAGGAGGTCACATGGATGAGAAAAAAACAATCAGCCGGACTTTTTTCCTGAAAGTCTGGGGAGACAACGCCTGCTTTACGCGGCCGGAGATGAAAGTCGAACGCGTCTCTTACGATGTCATGACACCATCGGCTGCCCGGGGTATTCTGGAAGCGATTCTCTGGAAACCCGCCATTTGCTGGTATGTGGAGCGAATAGACGTTCTTAATCCGGTGAGATGGGAATCTGTCAGGCGAAACGAAGTGGGGGTGCGCATGTCGCCTCGAACAGACGGGATTTTCATTGAAGACCAGCGTCAGCAGCGGGCGGGGCTGTTTCTGCGGGATGTTGCCTATACTCTTCACGCGCACTTCAGCATGACGCCAAAAGCAGGTGCAGAGGACAACATCAACAAATTTCAGGAAATGTTTGTGAGGCGCGCGCAGAAAGGTCAGTGCTTTAACCGGCCGTATCTGGGTTGCAGGGAATTTTCCGCCCATTTCGAACTTATACCAGACGTAGCATCAATTCCCGAACCGGTCAGGGAGACGCGTGAGTTGGGCTGGATGCTCTATGACATGTGCCATGACGCATCAGCCGACATTGGCGGACACGTCCATACCTGTACTGACGCCTGTCACCCGTCTTTCTTCCGCGCGCAGCTTTATAATGGTACGATGGACATAAAAAAGGCGGAGGTGCGATCATGATTTTACAGGCGCTAAGCCAATATTATCAGCGCATCGCGGCCAATGACGATGGTGTCGCTGTCGAGGGGTTCCAAAAACAGCCCATTCCCTTTCTCATTGTTCTTGATGAAACAGGACGATTCATTGACATACAAGATACAAGAACAGGCGAGGGTAAAAAGAAAATAGCCAGAGAGTTTATCGTTCCAAAGGCGGTAAAAAAAACCAGCGGCATAGCCTCAAATCTTCTTTGGGATGTACCGGCATACGTCTTTGGCATTCCAAAACCTGACACCAAAAAAGATGAAGCTGCTCTGAAAAAGCGGGCCATTGAACAGCGCCAAGATTTTATAAAAAGAATAAAGGAAGCGTTTCCCAATACGGAATTTGAATCTGGTATCAGGGCAGTGCTCTCTTTTTTAGAAAAAAGCGATTTTGAACCTGTTTTTAGCCATCTTTCATGGAAAGAAATTTCAGAATCAGGTTCATTGCTGAGTTTTCAATTGGAGGGGGACACGTGTCTTGTATGTGAAAGACCTGCTGTCGCTGGTGCAATTCAGGACAAGGCAATGGATGAATCAGACAGTAAAAGTATTTGTCTTGTGACGGGACAAAAAGACGTTCCGTCAATTCTTCATACTGCGATAAAAGGCGTATGGGGCGCTCAAACATCCGGCGCGAATATTGTCTCCTTCAACCTGGGAGCATTTAGTTCCTACGGTAAGACGCAGGGCAATAACGCACCTGTTGGCGTTAAGACCGAATTTCAATATACGACAGCTCTGAACATACTTTTGAAAAAGAGGTCTTTGCAACGTCTGCAAGTTGGTGATGCCAGTACCGTCTTCTGGGCCGAAAAGAAGCATAAACTCGAAGATGTGTTTGCCGACATATTTGGCGAACCGGCCAAAGTCGACCAGTCTCAGGACATCAAGTCGTTAATTGCCGCGTTGCATGCCCCGCAGATTGGTACAAAACCTGAACTCGATCCGCAAACCAAATTTTATGTTCTTGGCTTGGCGCCGAACGCCGCACGAATTGCCGTGCGTTTCTGGTATCAGGACACAGTTCAGCAGGTTCTTGACCACATTGAGCGGCACTTTGAAGACTGTGCAATTGTTCACGGACCTAACCAACCGGATACGCTATCCATATTTCGTTTACTGGTATCGACGGCGGTGCAGGGAAAATCGGAAAACATTCAACCGAATCTTGCAGGCGATATGATGCGATCCATTCTTAACGGAACGCCTTACCCAAAATCTCTTTTGGCGGCTGCTATCAATAGAATCAAAGCAGAACAAGCAAGGAAAGATCAAAATGGAAAATCAATTCAAAATGTATCTTATGCACGCGCTTCTTTGATCAAAGCAATGTTGGTGCGTGAAAACAGATACTATCATTCAGATCAAAAGGAGGTCAGCATGTCATTGGATATCACAAACAACAATACAGGTTACAGGCTGGGCAGGTTGTTTGCCGTCCTGGAAAAAACACAGGAAGAGGCAAATCCCGGTCTAAACGCCACCATTCGCGACCGTTTTTATGGAGCAGCATCAAGCACACCTGTGGCGGTCTTCGCGCTTCTCATGAAACTTAAAAACCATCATATTGATAAATTAGAGAACCGCGGCCGGGCAATTAACTTTGAGAAGTTAATTGGAGAAATCATGTCGGGTATTGAAGAATTCCCGGCTCATCTATCTTTACAGGATCAGGGACGTTTCGCGGTTGGTTACTACCATCAGCGCCAGGACTTTTTCACAACAAAAGAAAAATAAGAACAATAACTAATCATACCACAAGGAGGAAACATCATGACGAATGCAATTCAAAACCGCTATGACTTCGTATTGTTATTTGACGTAAAAGACGGAAATCCCAATGGAGACCCCGACGCAGGCAATCTTCCCCGTATTGACCCCGAAACGGGAAATGGGTTGGTTACAGATGTGTGCATCAAGAGAAAAGTGAGAAATTATGTGCAGTTGGTTAAAAACGAGGCTGACAATTATAAAATCTTCATTAAAGAGAAAGCCATTCTTAACAATTTAATAGGTGGTGAATATGAAAAGATCGGCATTGATCTGAATGAAGCACCAGCAGATAAGCAGAATGGAGACAAAAGAAAGACAAAAGGTGTTGCACAAGGTGGCGAGGTTGCAAAAGGACGCGATTCTATGTGTAATTCATACTATGATATTCGTGCTTTTGGAGCAGTGCTAAGTACAGGTGCAAATGCTGGTCAAGTGCGCGGTCCGGTTCAACTAACTTTTTCAAGAAGTCATGAGCAGGTCGTCCCTTTAGAACACAGCATAACGCGGATGGCTGTTGCAACCGAGGCCGAAGCAGAAAAACAGTCCGGTGATAACAGGACGATGGGCAGAAAATTTACCGTACCTTACGCGCTTTATCGCTGCCATGGATTTATATCCGCGCCGCTGGCAGGTCAGACAGGTTTTAGCGAAGATGATTTGAGCGTTTTCTGGGAAGCGCTGTGTAATATGTTTGAACATGATCATTCCGCCGCACGCGGCCTGATGGCCACAAGAAAATTGATTGTATTCAAACATGATTCTCCAATGGGCAATGTGCCGGCCCATAAACTCTTTGATCTTGTTGATATTGAGCGGACTAAAAATAATGACAAGCCTGCCAGAGATTTCAGTGACTATGAAATTAAATTCGATCCTGCAAAAGTCCCGGCAGGTGTGACGGCGGTAATAAAAGTATGACCACGCCTAAAGAAACTCCCAACCTCATCCCCCCGCATGGCGGGTATCGGGAGCTGAAGTCTTATCAGATGGCGGAAATTATTTATGATGCCACGGCGGTGTTTTGTGACCGCTTTATTGACAAGCGGTCGCGCACGCATGATCAGATGGTGCAGGCGGCCAGAAGCGGCAAGCAGAACATTGCCGAAGGGAGCCAGGCATCCGGCACATCCAAGAAAACCGAGCTTAAGCTCGTGGGTGTGGCGCGCGCCTCTCTGGAAGAGCTTTTGATTGATTTTCAGGATTTTCTCCGGCAGCACAATCTGCCCCTGTGGGGCAAAGAACATCCCAGGGCACGGGAAATCCGCGCCCTGGCCTATAAGTCCGATAGGTCCTATTCGACCTATAAGACCTATTTCGAGCAAAGCTCGCAAGAAGTTGCCGCGAATGCGGCGATTTGCCTGATTCATCAGGCAAATTATCTGCTTGACCAGCAGCTTCAGGCGCTGGAAAAAGAATTTGTGGAAGAAGGTGGTTTTACCGAAAGACTTTACCGGGTTCGCGCACAAGCGCGGAAAACAAAACAATAAGTCCTATAGGACATATATGACCTATTCTGAAGACGACTTAATTCAGCTTTCTTCACTACAGCATTTTGCTTTTTGCCCGCGGCAGTGCGCGCTGATTCACATTGAGCAGGTTTGGTCTGAAAATCGCCTGACTGCCGAAGGCCGAATCATGCACGAGCATGTGCATGAAGAAGGCAGCGAATCGCGCGGGGATGTGCGCATCGAGCGCGGCGTGCCTCTGCGGTCACTGCGCTTGGGCTTGTCAGGCAAAGCTGATGTTGTTGAGTATCACCGGCAGCCCGATGGGACATGGCTGCCCTTTCCTGTAGAATATAAACATGGCAAGCCGAAGGCTGACGATAGTGACAAGGTGCAGCTTTGCGCGCAGGCGATTTGCTTGGAAGAAATGCTGAATGTGGGGATTCCCTGTGGCGCGTTGTTTTATGGCAAAACGCGCCGCAGACTGGATGTTGTCTTTGATGAAACGCTAAGGCGGGAAACAGAGGCGGCGGCGAAAGAAGCGCACACCTTGATTGATGCGGGTGTTACGCCAACGCCGGTTTATTCCAAACGGTGCGAGAGCTGTTCGCTTTTTGCGGAATGCATGCCGAAGACGATGCAGAAAAAGCGCACTGTAAATAGTTACCTTAAACGGATGTTGGATGAGGCATGAAAAAACTTCTTAATACATTATATGTGACGACACAGGGCGCTTATCTTTCCAAAGATGGTGAAACTATAACCGTCAGCGTGGAAAGAGAAGTGCGCCTGCGTCTGCCGATTCATACGCTGGGTGGAATTATCTGTTTCGGGAATGTTTCGTGCAGCCCTTATCTGATGGGCTTTTGCGCGGAAAACGGCGTTGGTGTCAGTTTTCTGAATGAATATGGACGTTTTCTGGCGCGGGTGCAGGGGCCGGTCTCAGGCAATGTCTTGCTGCGGCGTGAGCAATATCGTAAAGCCGATGATTTGGAATATTGCGCACAATTAGCGAAATATTTTGTGACCGGCAAGATTGCCAATTGCCGCACAGTGCTGCAGCGAACTTTGCGTGATCACGCGGATAAAATTGCAGAAGATAAATTACGGCAAACCGTGGATTATCTTGGGCGCTCTCTCGAATCTCTCAACAGAGAAAGGGTGCTTGATGCTGTCCGCGGAATGGAAGGCGATGCCGCTCATGCTTATTTTGATGTATTCGATCATTTGATAGTTTCACAAAAGGAGGATTTTACTTTTCGGGAGAGAAACCGCCGGCCACCGTTGGATAATGTTAATTGTTTGTTGTCCTTCATTTATACATTGGTAATGCATGATATACGCGGCGCTTTAGAAAGTGTCGGGCTTGATCCGGCGGTAGGCTTCCTGCATCGCGACCGCCCCGGCAGGCCGAGTCTGGCGTTGGATATGATGGAAGAGATACGCCCGTTTCTAGCAGACAGGCTGACGCTTTCATTGATTAATATGCGGCGTGTTCAAGGCAAAGGCTTTACTAAGTCTGATACCGGCGCTGTAACAATGAATGACGAAACAAGAAAAACAGTTCTTGTTGCCTATCAAGAAAGGAAACAGGAAGAAATAGTCCATCCCTTTATTGATGAAAAAATAAGTATAGACTTGCTGTTTCATGTGCAGGCTTTATTGCTGGCGAGATATTTAAGGGGTGATCTGGATGGCTATCCGCCTTTTATCTGGAGGTAAATAGTCCTTCTCCCCTTTCGGGAGAGGGCAGGTATGCGGGGGTGGAGGTAGAAATATTATGATGGTTCTTGTTAGTTATGATGTTGCAATGCTGGATGAAAGAGGACCAAGGCGTTTGCGTCGAGTGGCCAAGGCTTGTCAAGATTATGGTCAGCGGGTGCAATATTCTGTGTTTGAATGTATTGTTGATCCTGCACAGTGGACGGTTTTGCGAGAACGTCTAATTAAAGAAATAAAGCCTGATGAAGACAGTTTGCGTTTTTATTTTTTAGGTTCTAATTGGCGCAGGCGTGTGGAACATATTGGTGCAAAGGAAACGATCGATCAGGAGGGGCCTATTATTGTTTAAAAGGTCAGCGCGAACCTCAAACTGACAATGATTTGCGGGTAGGAACGCGTTAAATATAGTTGGTTGAAATCAATGAATATTTTACGAGCTCTTTGAAAATTAAATACAGTATGAGTCGCTAATAATTGTGAAACGCGAAATAGTAGAAATAAATTATAGTATTTTAAGTATTTAGATGTAAACAGTCGCGCCCCGCGTGGGCGCGTGGATTGAAACGACAATGGTCGCCTCCGTGGATGAGCTTGCCGCCGTCGCGCCCCGCGTGGGCGCGTGGATTGAAACGCGCAAGGGACGGGCATAATGGGAGAAGCCGGCCGTCGCGCCCCGCGTGGGCGCGTGGATTGAAACATTTTCTTGGCGGCTGTTGGTTGCCGCCTAGAGCCAGTCGCGCCCCGCGTGGGCGCGTGGATTGAAACACATAATTGCAAATAATCAAGCTGGGATTGACCGTCGCGCCCCGCGTGGGCGCGTGGATTGAAACAAATAAGTAACTAAATAATAAAGGAGGACACACCGTCGCGCCCCGCGTGGGCGCGTGGATTGAAACCCTCAACCAAATTCCCAGCCAGGCCATCCCGATGTCGCGCCCCGCGTGGGCGCGTGGATTGAAACGTTATGCGCATGCATGAAGACTACAGTGGCCGGGTCGCGCCCCGCGTGGGCGCGTGGATTGAAACGTAATGATGGATTACTGATAATCGTATCGCTGGGTCGCGCCCCGCGTGGGCGCGTGGATTGAAACGATTTACTGGGCAAAGCCGGTGTTGAATTATCGGCGTCGCGCCCCGCGTGGGCGCGTGGATTGAAACGAACTGGACTATAGCAACAAAGAATTAACAGCGTCGCGCCCCGCGTGGGCGCGTGGATTGAAACTTAAGATTAACAAATTTTTAGCCGCCGATTCGGTGTCGCGCCCCGCGTGGGCGCGTGGATTGAAACCGGTTTATTTCGTGGGGCGTTTGCCGCCCCTGGAGTCGCGCCCCGCGTGGGCGCGTGGATTGAAACAAATTATTCCTTCCTCTGCCGGGTGGGAAAGGGGGACGCTGTTAACTTATTAACTTCAGGTTAGGCTAACTCCCTTGGCTTCGGCAATCTGCCTGCCCCGAGTAACCGATTTACTAATGGCCGGTATGGATAGATTAAGCTTGCGTCCCAAACTTGCCATCGTTACCCCTAATTCCTACTATGTTCTAAGACAAGTTCTATGACGGTGATTCGATAGAATTTATCTCAATGTTTGTCAAGTAATAAGTTAATAAGTTAA
>JAKLDS010000120.1 GCA_022703375.1 Deltaproteobacteria bacterium
ATTTCAGAACAGACCAGGTGCTGATATATGCCAGTAAATCATTCATGTTTGAAAACCTAGCTTAGTTGCAAAAGTTCGCCGGGCGTATCGAACAGGTAATCCGGTTCGGCAGCAGCCATTTTTTCTCTGCTGTGCCATCCCCAGGTCACTCCCACGGTTTTTACCCTGGCCTGCTTTCCTTCCTTGATATCGCCGGTCGTATCGCCAATATAATATATTTTATCGGGTTCCACATGATATTTTTTCGCGGCATATAGAATCTTTTCTTTTTTACTGAACATGAAATCGGAACCGAGTATGTCCCGGAAATAATCATTGAAATGAAATAAATCAAGGGCCTCCTTGATGGAGGCATAATCATTGGAGGAAACAACAATCAGGCAGTGGCTCTTGTGCAGCGCTTCGATAACCGGCGCAACATCCGGGAACGGTTTCATATCCGTGATCCGGACCTGCGCGAGAATATCCTCGGCGGCTTTCATAAAAACATCCAGATCAATGCCCTTGTTTTTCAGCGAGGCATAGAAATTGTCTTCAAAGAGTTCCAGAAATTCCTCCCGGCTTTGTACAACAGGTTGCTTTATTTTTTGAAGGTTGTCCTTGACCGTTTTCTCATAAACGTCAAGCGAGTCGACAAGCACACCGTCAAAATCAAAAAGGAATAATTTCATGATCCCCTTGCTCCTTTATACAGACGGGCAATGGACGCGCGAAAAGGTTTTCTTAAAATTCCTTTCTCTGTGATCATCGCCGTGATCAGCCGGGCGGGCGTGATGTCAAATGCCGGATTATAAACGATCGTTCCCTTGGGAGCGCTGCGGGGTCCTTGGAGATGCGCCACCTCCTCGCTTTTCCTTTCTTCGATGGGAATCGACTCTCCTGTTTTTAATGTAACGTCAATCGTGGAAAGCGGCGCCGCAATGTAGAGAGGAACGCCGTGAGCCTGCGCCAGGACCGCCAGCGAATAGGTGCCGATTTTATTGGCCGTGTCGCCGTTGGCCGCAATTCTGTCTGCCCCGACGATAATCTTGTCTATTTTTTTCTGCTGCATGAGAAATCCCGCCATATTATCGGTGATTAGTGTGTAAGGAATTTTTTCTTTTTTGAGTTCCCAGGCGGTAAGTCTTGCGCCCTGCAGGACCGGTCTGGTCTCGTCCACGTAAACGTGCAGTTTTTTGCCTTGTTCACGAGCTGCACGAATCACGCCCAGCGCCGTTCCGTATCCGGCTGTCGCCAGCGCGCCGGCATTACAGTGCGTCAGAATATTGTCGCCGTCGGCAATTATCCGGCTTCCGTTTTTCCCCATTTGTTGATTGATGGCTATATCTTCGGAGCAGATATGCTTGGCTTCTTTGATTAGTGCTTTGACTATATCTCGTTGGGATAGTTGACTTGAATGACTGACAATTTTTTTCATGCGCTCCAGCGCCCAGAAAAGATTGCGTGCCGTGGGGCGCGACCGGGCAATTTCGTCACAGATAGCGAAAAATTTCCTCCGGAGTTCCTGCGGTGGTAAAGCGGGCAAATTTAATGTTCCCAGAGCGGCGCCCATCGCAGCGGCAACGCCGATGGCGGGGGCTCCGCGCACAGTCAAATCTTTGATACAGGCGATCACTGCTTTGTATGA
>JAKLDS010000013.1 GCA_022703375.1 Deltaproteobacteria bacterium
CCGGTGAAAATCGCTTACCTTTCATTCTTATATCCTCCCTTACTTTTTTATTATCAGGAAGGACTCAATTTTTAAATGGTCTAGTTTACGGGGGAAAGGTCAATAATTATATTGCAATACTTGAAAAAGATTGATATTTTACTAAAAATATGCTTAAGAAAATGAAATATTATTTTGGGGAGAGTATTTTTGGCCGGTACAAGCAACGATATTAATTCCACAGAAAAACTTCTTGATGTAATTCGCCGGAAAAACAGTGGTTCATTTACAGAAGTTAAGCCGTTAAATGTCTTGCCGGAAAGACCGGTTTTTCCCCGAAAAAGAAGACTGCCCTTTGCCGCTATTTTTTCCGAAAAAAAGCCATATACTATAGGCGTGGATATCGGTCGTAATGTCATTCGTCTGGCACGCACCATCAAAACCTCCGGCGGCAATCCTATTCTGATTGATTATAAAATAACCGGTTTTGATGCAAGGATTGTCAAAGGGTCTCCTGAATTTAAAGATATATTAAGAACGGCGATTAATTCGTTCTGCGGTTCGACTGACAATTGCAGTATCTGGGCGTTGATGAATGCTTCGGATGTCAATGTCAGCAATCGTAAAATTCCCCGCGTTGCCAAAAAACAGCTGGAAAACGCAATTTACTGGTCGGCAAAAAAAGATAATCCTTTTGACGAGAAAGATTATCTTTTCGATTATGAAATACAGGGTGAAGTAATTGATCTGGGTATACCGAAATACTCAGTAATGATTTATACTGCACCGAAAAGCGAAATACAGAAAGTTAAAAGCTTATTTTCCGGTATTGACGTGGAACTGGCCGGAATAACAATAGCTCCGTTTGCCATTCAAAACATTTTCCGCACGCACTGGATGAGTTCCAACGAAAGCACCTTAGCCAGCCTGTTTATCGGCGACGAATTTTCGCGGATAGATATCTATGACGGAGAAAATCTGGCGATGACGCGCGACATCAAAACAGGCCTATCCAGCATGATGGAATCAATCATGGATAATCTCTTTGAATCAGATAAAAGAATGAAAATTACCACTGACGAAGCCCGGAAGATTCTGTTCAGTCTGAGCACCGATTCCGAAAAACTGTTGGAAACAGATGCAGGCTTCGGTTTGACGGAAAAAGAAATTTACAGCATGATAATGCCGGCGCTGGATCGTCTTACCAGACAAGTGGAAAGAACTCTCGAACATTATTTTTCAGCCCTGGGTTTTAAAAGGGTAGAGAATATTTATATTTCTTCCGCAATGAATATCCCTGAGCCTTTTATCAGTTATATAAGTGAGCAATTGGGCGTCAAAAGCGAAATATTCGATCCTTTCAAACAACATATTTCCCATCATGCTGTCGAGTTGGCCGCTGTATCAGAGAGGATGTCGCTGGTTACTGTATTAGGCCTTTCTTTTTCCGATAACTACCGCACTCCTAATGCCGTATTTACTTACCGGCATAAAAGCAGGGAAGAAGGAATAAAAAAGATTAATAAAGGAATCTTTGCCGGTTTTGCAGCAATGATGATTGTCTGTATAATCTTTCTTGTTTATCAGACGATGGAAATTGAATACGTCAAACAGCAAAAGGCGAAGCTGAATATTGAACTGGCCGGATATAATCCTCTTGTTACGCCCGATATGGTATCAATGGTTGCTGATAAAGTAAAAGGTCAGCAGCAGATATCGCAGCAATATGTCGAGAGGTATATGAGTGTCGCTTTGATAGGAGAAATTGCCGCTTTGACGCCGGCCAATATCCGTCTGATAAACTTAAAAATGAATTTCGGCAAACTGGATGCTAAAGCAACAGCTATAACAGCGGCAGATAAGACCGGCAATGCCGATGCCGGAATTATTACACTGGAAGGAATTGTTACCGGAGAACGTAATATGCTGGATTCATTTCTTACGCAGTACGTCATGAAACTCGGCAATTCGCCGGTTTTGCAGCAAGTGGCTATTCAAAAAAGCGGTATTATCAATATGAAAAAGAACGAAGCGCTGCAATTTACGATAAGCGCGAAAAAAGGTTCGTAATGATGAATAATTTAAACTTTAATATACCGCAAAAAAGTATTGTCTATCTTTTCGTCTGTTCAGGTATCATTATTGTATTCGTTTTATTAATAGGTTCGCTCTATTACAAAAACGCAGAGAGGAGAAATGACATACAAAAAACGAAGCAGTTAATTGAACAGCAAAAAACACTGGCTCCCGTATATCAGAAGATTGTTGCCGCTTCGGAAAACAAGCTGATAAAGAAACTGCCTTATCCGAATAAAACAAAGCTGCCCAGGCAGGAAGCGGTAAAATTTATGGAAGACTTTATGAAGGCGGCGGCGAAATCTTCGGTGATGACGATTTCACTCGCTCCGGATATAGCTGCGCTGAGCAGCAGTTCTCGTTTTCTTTTACATAAAGCGGTTGTCAAAGGTCAGTTTGAGAACTTCCGCGAATTATTAATCAGCCTGGGCAGTATTACTTATATTGAAAAAATTGAGGAAATAAATATCCGGCAATTTTCTGATTCCATGGAACTGAAAATGAAAATATGGATAGCGCTGGGCGGATGACGGGAAATATTATCAATGGCTAAATTTAGTAAAAGACAAATTATGATTCTGCTTGTGGCTGTGATTGCCGTTTTGTTTGGCGTCTATGAGATATTTTTCGGAGGACAATCCGGAAAATCCTCGTCCAAAGCACAAAGCAATCCGGTGGAAATTAACACACTGGTTAGTGGAATATCGGGAAATCTTTTGAAGAATACGCCGATAGGGATTGATGCATATTTAATAGGGCGGGCGGAAGAAAAATGGGAAGCGGATCCTTTCTTGCAGCGGGCATTGTACGCGGAGCTTATGGCTAAAGAGAATGAAGGATCTGGTGCTGCTGAAGAAAAATCAGCGGTTAAAATTGTTTATTCCGGATATATAGATGCAGGAAAGACAAAAATGGCGATAATCAACGGTGTGGAATACAGGGCGGGAGAAAAACTGGAAATAGAAGGATATGTTTTAAAAAGGATAACACCTTCACGCATTCTGGTTTTAAATAAAAATACCGGCAGTGAAACGGAAATTCCGATTCAGGAATAACGGGAGGTAAAAACAGAGAAGGAATTAAGCATTCAGTTGGGGATTATAGTTTAAAATTATAAAGGGGGAGGTTGTTACCTTGAAAAGCCGGGCCAGCAGCAAATTTATTCTCAGGTTGATTTTAATAGTGTTTATTGCAGGATTTTATTCCGGTTGTGCCAAAGATTTGAATAGCACAAAGAAAGATCCGTTTTTTGAAAAATGGCACATCCTGGCGGAGACTGCTAAAGGTCGTTCTCCGAGTGCGGAACCTAAAAAAATCGATTTAAAAGCACTGACGGCAAAGTCGGCTCTTGCGCTTTCTAAACCTCCTGTCAGAGAGATGCCGACGAAAAAAATTAACTTAACGATGCGCCAGGCCGATTTGAAAGCGGTTTTAAGGGCAATGGCCAAAACAGTTGATTTAAATCTGCTGATGAAAAACGATATAAAGGGCGAAGTCAGCGTTGACTTCCGTGATGTGGCCTGGGACCAAGCCTTTACCGGATTGTTGCGAACATATGGTTTGTCTTATATCTGGGAAGGCAACATCATCAGAGTTATGACGATTGAAGATATTGATCGTGATCTCAAACAAAAAATCAGTATGCGTGATATCCAGTGGGTCGAACCCCTGCTGCAGCCGGTAGTGATTAATATTGATTATGCCGATCCGAAAAAAATAAGCGAAACACTGCAGGGTTTTCTGACCAAAGATAAAGACGGAAAGCCGCGTGGTTCAGTTAAAGTTGATGAGCACAGCAATTCTCTGGTTATTTCGGCAATGCACGACGATCTGGCAAAAATGCTGCCTGTTATAGAAAAACTGGACAAGCCGACGCCGCAGATAAAAATTAAAGCCAATATTGTGGAAACGACAAAGTCAACGGCGCGGGATTTGGGAATAATGTGGGGTGGAATGTATAATACCAGTGTCGGTAGAGAAAATTTAATCATTACACCCGGTGGAACAAGGACAAGTTCAACAGCTGCAATTAATCCTACAGCAGGAGGGCCAGTGGGCATAGGAGGCACCGGTTTTGCGTCCAATCTTCAGGCTGCTAATTTAACAAGCGCCGCTTCCGGTTCGCTGGCGCTGCTTTTCGGCACTATCGGGGGAAATATTCTGGAAGCGCAATTGCAGGCTCTGCAAAGCGATAATAAATTGAATATCCTTTCCAGCCCTTCGATAACGACTTTGGACAACCAAAAGGCTTTTACGGAAAACGGAACAAAAGTGCCTTTTTCTACCATTGATACGACTACGACACCTCCGACACGCACGGTTAAATTCGAGGATGTGGTTTTACGTCTGGAAATTACGCCGCATGTAATAGACGGTAAAAATTTAAAAATGACCATTGCGGTAAAAAAAGATGAAGTAGATATGACACGTGCCGTGGAAGGGAATCCTTTTATTATAAAAAAACAGACGCAAACAGTGCTCATTGTGAAGGATGGTGAAACAATTGTTATTTCCGGGTTAACCAAGCAAACTATAGCGGATGGCGATAAAGGCTGGCCCCTTTTAAAGGATGTTCCCGTCCTGGGGTGGTTGTTCAAAGCAGACAGCAAGAGCGATACCATGGAAGAAGTTCTTATTTTTATCACACCAAATATTCTGCAAGCCAGTAACAATCAGCAGAATGAATTTCCGGCAGCTGATAAAAAACTAAACGGGGCGGAAACCGGGAAAAATACAAAAGGCGAAAAAAATTAATTGCGTATAATCAAACTAATTAACAGAAAAACTGTAAAATGGAATTAAAATGGAATATTACAGTATCCTGAATTTCAAGAAAGAACCGTTTTCCAATTCTCCGGAACCGGAATTTTTCTTTGAAGCGCCAAAACATATAAGTTGCCTGCAAAAGCTGGAACTGGCGGTGCGTTTGCGCCGGGGTCTTAATGTAGTCGTCGGCGGTGTCGGTACGGGGAAAACTACTTTATGTCGAAAGCTTATCCAGCAATTATCTGTTTCTCCCAAAGATTCTCAGGAAATTGAAACTCATCTTTTGCTCGATCCGTCATTTGACGGCAGCATTGGATTTTTGCAGGCAATAAGTTCGCTGATCGGCGTGAAAGAGCTGGATGGCCAGGAAAATGAATGGCAGCTCAAGGAAAAGATTAAGAACTGTCTTTTTAATAAAGGGGTGAACGAAAATAAAATAGTTGTTTTAATTATTGATGAAGGCCAGAAAATTCCGGATAACTGCATTGAGATATTAAGAGAATTTCTCAATTATGAAACTAATAATTTTAAACTGCTCCAGATAATAATATTTGCCCAGTTGGAATTTAAAAAAGTACTGAAAAAGTATGCCAATTTATCCGATAGGATAAATTACCTTTATTACATGAGCAATCTCCAGTTTCAGCATATGCGGCATATGATAGAATACCGCATTAATGTAGCGAGGGATTTTGCAAAAGGTCCCGATCTTTTTACTTTCTGGGCAATGGTGGCCATCTATTTAGCCACCAGAGGTTATCCGCGCAAAGTAATATCCCTGTGTCATCAGGTGCTTTTGATGATGATCATCCGGGGCAAAAACAAAGCTGATTTCTTTCTGGTTAGAAATTGCATAAACGATATGTACTATAAGTTGTTTCATATAATGAAATGGGCGGCATTAAGCGCCGCTTTGATTATTACTGCCGGAATATTCATTACGTATGACCAGAATACAACAATAAATTTTTACAAACAATTATCACTGCCGCAGCTTATGTCCCGGACTAAAAATTTATTTACCGATCCAATGATTCGCGTACCGGCGGAAATGACATCGCCTGCTTCCGTCCAGGCAATGACTGCGGAAAACCAGCAAAATCCGCCAGTCCGGATTGCCGATTCTCCCTCCGTCAATTCCGGGTCTCCTGCTTCACCGGCAGCGGATTACACTGCACCAAATATTCTAACTGAATCAGTAAAAACTTTAACTCCGGCACCGGCAAATATTCCCGAAAGTGTAATTCAGGAGATAAAGATGCCGGATTCCCTGGGAACTTTAAGCATGAAAAAGGGCCGAACTCTCTGGCATACTATAAATAATATCTATGGCGATGTTACTCCGGAAATAATTGAAAAAATAAATAAAGCTAATCCGCATATTAATAATGTGAATACGATTAAAGCGGGACAAAAAATTAATTTGCCGCCGATTCCTGTTAACGGCAGTCCATTACCGGACGGCGGTTTCATAGTCGCTCTGGCCAGAGGGAATGATATAGAAATCATGTATGACTTATTTCATGAAAATACTTACAAAAAGACTTTGCCGCCTCTATTGTTTTTTCCTTTCTGGAACAGCAGGGAAGGCCTGACATGCGCGGTTATTCTTGACAGGAAGTTTAGCAATATCCAGGATGCAAAAGAAGCAATTAAAATATTGCCGGCGGAAGTGACGGCAAAAGCGCAAATCATATCTCACTGGGACGATAAGTCTGTTTTTTTCAATCGCCAGTCATTGAAAAATTGAGATAACTTGTTTCCCAACCAGAGGCAATACATGAAAGTAAAAAAGCGTTTGGGTGAAATGCTGCTGGAAAGCGGGCTTTTAAGTCAGGAAAAGCTAAATCAGGCATTGCTTGAACAGAAAAAGGCCGGTTTAAAACTGGGACAGTTTTTGACAAGGCAGGGTTTTGTCAATGAGCAGCAGATTATTGATTTATTAAGCCTTCAGTTGAAAATTCAGAAGTATCATCCGGATAATTATCCGCTGAATATCAGTTTAATTCAGCAAATTCCGATTGATGTTGCCCAGAAATATCAGATTGCCCCGTTGAAGAAAAAGGGCCGGCTGCTGACCATTGCCATGGTAGATCCTCTTGATATTAACGCCTTTGATTCTATTGAATTGCTGACTAATTCAGAGGTAGAGCCTGTTGTCTGTTCGGAGCGGGAAGTAAATCAGATAATCAACAGTCTCTATGGTATGCAATCGGGATTGGGCAATATCATGGAGTCAATGGAAATTGAATCACAGTCTGATGTACAGGCCGAGGAAAACAAGGCTAAAGAAGAAGTCCAGGTCGCGTCCCTGCAGGACATGGCCGGAGAAGCACCGGTTATCCGGCTCGCCAATTCCATTTTTGCACAGGCGGTGCGTGATGGCGCCAGTGATATTCACATCAGTCCGCAGCAGAACACTGTCCAACTGCGTTTTCGTATTGACGGCAAGCTTATTGAAGTTCCCTCGCCCCCCAAAGCGTTGTTTCTGCCCATTATTGCCCGCATGAAAATACTGGCTAATATGGATATTACTATGTCGCGCATCCCTCAGGACGGCCGTTTTACCCTGAAAATGGATAATAAGGAAATCAACGTCCGGGCTTCCGCTATTCCTACCATCTACGGTGAAAATCTTGTTTTGCGTCTGCTGGATATGAGCGGCGGTATATATTCGCTCGACAGACTAGGGATGATTAATGCGGATATGGAAAAGATAGGAGCGATGAGCCAGAAACCTTACGGCCTGATACTCAGCACCGGTCCGACGGGAAGCGGTAAAAGCACCAGTCTTTATGCCATTTTAAATTCAATCAATAAACCTGATATCAATATTATTACGCTGGAGGATCCGGTTGAGTATCGGATAAACAATATCCGCCAGGTCCAGTTAAACAGAAAAGCCGGAATGACTTTTGCCAGCGGCTTGCGTTCCATTCTCCGTCAGGACCCGGATGTTATTATGGTGGGTGAAATACGCGATGCGGAAACGGCGGCCATCGCCGTACAGGCAGCGCAGACCGGCCACAGGGTTTTAAGCACAGTGCATACCAACGATGCCGCGGGAGCCATTACACGCTTCATTGATATGGGAATAGAACCATTTCTGATTTCTTCAGTTTTGCTGATTTCTTTTGCCCAGCGCTTATTGCGCACAGTCTGTCCCTATTGCCGGGAATCTTATCTGCCGCAGGAAAATGTTTTGGCCGCATTCGGTATCAGCAGGGAAGATGCTAAAAATGCCAATTTTCAAAGGGGCAGGGGGTGTTATCAGTGCAAAAATACGGGATACAAAGGCAGGACGGGGCTTTTTGAAGTTCTGGCTAATGATGACATGATTCAGGACATGATTATGCGGAGAAAAACCAGCCAGGAAATCACCCGTGCGGCATTAGACGCAGGAAAATTGCGGACACTGCGCGATGATGCCGTGGGCAAGGCAATGCAGGGAATCACCACACTGGAAGAGGCGGCGTCTGCTGTTATGACCTGAGGTATAAAAGAATATGTCCATATATGTTTATTCGGCCATCAATGAAAACGGCAATACCGTTTCCGGTACGCTGGAAGCGGAATCGGAAGAAATGGTTAATTCCATATTAGCTTCCCGCAATTTGATTCCATCCCGGATAGTTATCGAAAGTAAGGATAAAAGCAGCATTTTATCTTTGGCATCATTGAGCTTTGGTGGATCGGTAAAAACAGCTGATTTGATTCTTTTTACCAAACAGTTCCGTTCGATGCTGCAGGCCGGCGTTCCCATTATCCGGCTTTTGCTGGTGCTGGAAAACCAGACCCAGGACAAGACACTCAAAAGAGCTGTGATTGCCATCGGCCAAGATATTAAAGAAGGTTTATCGCTTTATGCGGCAATGAAAAAGCACCCGAAGATTTTTTCCCCTCTTTATCTCAGTATGATTAATGCGGGCGAAATCAGCGGTACAGTTCCCGAAATACTGGCGCGTCTTACTGACATTATCGAACACGAGGCCAGAATCAAATCGGATATTAAGGCTGCTCTGCAATATCCGATTATTGTTGTGATAGCGCTGACCATTGCCTTTTTTGTGCTGCTGACCTTTGTCATCCCCAAATTTGTCGCCATCTTTGCCAAAGCAGGAATTGCTCTGCCTCTGCCTACCAGATTTGCCATGCTTCTCTATGAAGGACTGGCCAATTACTGGCATATCCTTATTTTTGGAACTGTAGCTCTGATTATCGGTTTACGTTATTACTTCAAAACCGTCACCGGACGTTATACCCTCGACACTTTTCTGCTGAGCTTACCGCTCTTTGGCCCGTTGTTTCAGAAAGCGGCGATGTCTCGCTTTGCCAGTATATTTGCCATCATGCAGGCAAGCGGCGTGCCGGTAATGAAAACAATGGAAGTTGTTTCCGATACAATCGGCAATTCCGCGATATCGCATGCTTTTGACCGCGTAAGAGACCAGATTCATGAAGGTAAGGGAATTTCCGGGCCGCTCGCCTCAGCAAAATATTTTACCCCGATGGTGGTGGATATGGTAGCCATCGGCGAAGAATCTGGTAATATTGAAGATATGATGCGGCAGGTATCCATCCATTATGACGACGAAGTCCGTTATGCGGTAAAAGGTCTTTCCGATGCCATTGGTCCGATTTTAATCGTCGGTCTGGCGGCAGTTGTCGGTTTTTTTGCTTTGGCGATATTTTTGCCAATGTGGGATCTGACAAAAATGGTGAAATAACGGAAAATAGCCTCTGTAAAAAAAATGTAACCTGAGATCTGCAACCTGAAGAAATGCCACGAGAAATAAGCAAAAAAAAGATTTTTATCAGCCTGTATATCATGATTCCTTTGATATTTGCCGGGTTGTCAATGCTGGCTGTCATTTTATCCTGTAAGATTGCGCATTATTATGAACAGGTAAATCAGTTATCTGCGGAAATTTTTTTTATCATGGTATTTATGGTAGGAGTGATAACTTTTATTATCAGCTTTATAATTTTGCGACTTATCTTGAAACCGGTCATGAAATTCGTCCGTAAAACACAGACAATGCCCCTTTTTAGCGATTCGAAATCCGAGAAATTATCAATTACCGATGATATTGAACAGATTGCCGATGTTTTTCAAAAAGTCAGTAATTTATTAAGTCATGTGGAAGCAAGGGAATTATTTCCTAACATTATCGGTTCCAGCGCCATAATGAGAAATATTTTTTCCCAGATAATAAAGATTGCTCCAGCCGATTCCACCATACTGATTTCCGGCGAAAGTGGCACGGGCAAGGAAATAATCGCCGAGGCGATATATGCTAACAGCCTGAGAAAAGGCAGGCCTTTCATCAAAATCAATTGCGTGGCGATACCCGAGGGATTACTGGAAAGCGAATTGTTTGGACATGAAAAGGGCTCATTTACCGGCGCCATCGCCCAAAAAAAAGGTAAATTTGAATTAGCGAACGGCGGCACTATTTTTCTCGATGAAATCGGGGATATGCCGCCCGCCACTCAGGCGAAATTACTGCGAGCGCTGCAGGAAAAAGAATTCGAGAGAGTTGGGGGCATTACACCTATCAAAGTTGATGTGCGTTTCATTGTGGCGACCAATAAAAATTTGCCGGAAATGATTAAGGCGGGAACATTTCGTGAGGATCTCTATTTCCGTGTTAATGTTTTTTCCATTTACCTGCCGCCGCTGCGGGAAAGGGGTGAAGATATTTCCATGCTGGCCAATTATTTTTTAAATAAGTCAGCCAGGGAAGTCAAATTATCTTCCTCAACACTGCAAATTTTAATCGGATATTCCTGGCCGGGAAATATCCGGGAATTAAAGAACGTCATAGAACAGGCAGGAGTTTTATGCGAAAATGGAGTTATTGAACCGCGCCATTTACCGGATGCCATTTTAAAGCAGAGCCTGATGCCGGCGGTTAATGATTTAAATGAAAATATTACTCTTGATGAAAAGATAGCCCTGATGGAGAGGGAAATTATAATAAACGCTTTAAAGAAAACAAATGGTGTGCAAGTTAAAGCAGCAGATATTTTAGGCATAAATCAAAGAAGCCTCTGGCACAGGATAAAAAAACTTGATATCGATGTAAGTTGCTTTAAATAAGCTACAAAAAATGTAGACAAAGCTACAAAGAAATGGTATTAAATAATTGTAAGACATTGAGGAGAAAATAGCTTGTTGTAATTGTAAGTTTTGTTTGATATTTAACTTTATTGAAGTACCTGATTTATTTGATATTATAAAAATTAATTGAATAAAAAAATAATGATTATAGATTGTTGCTTTAATATCACCAATTAAGCATTAATGGCATATTAATTGTATAAGTATCTGGCAAGAAGTTTCTAAAAATATTTAGAAAATAAGTAAAATAATAGAAATAATTTAAAGGAGGAAGTTTTATGATAAAGGTTATGAGAAATGAAAAGGGTTTCACATTGATTGAAATTATTGCTGTTTTGGTAATTTTAGGAATTCTGGCAGCAGCCGCTGTGCCAAAATATATCAGCTTGCAAGATGAAGCTAGAAATAGTGCTGCACAAGCGGCAATTGCAGAAGTGAAAGCGCGAGCGAATCAGTATTATGCTTTATTAACTCTGCGTAACGCTGGAGCGCCAACTTCAAATGCGTCTATTGTTGCCTCGGTTACAGCAACTCCAGATGTAGGTGCTGATTTTAACGTTGCAGCAGCAGCTTCTGGAAGTGATATTGTAATTACTGTTAATTCGGTCAAGACTTATAGTTTGAGTACTCCGGTTGTAGGAACGTGGTACTTCCCTAAAGAATAAGAAAAGGTGAGATAAATTATGATAAAGAATGAAAAAGGCTTTACGTTGATTGAAATTATTGCTGTACTAGTTATCTTAGGAATTTTAGCCGCAGTGGCTGTTCCAAAGTATATTGATATGCAGAATGAAGCAAGAACAAGTGCTGCGCAGGGAGCACTTGCTGAAGTGAAAGCAAGAGCCAATCAGTATTACGCCATACAGACTTTGCGCAATGGTTCAGCAGCTTTAGCTGCATCTGTTCTTGCCTCTGTAACTACAGCGCCTGATCTTGGCGGCGATTTTGGTGTTTCCGCGGCAGCTTCGGGAAGTGATATCGCAATTACCGTTAGCACTGTAAAAGGATCAGCTTTGACAACTGCAGTTGTCGGAACATGGGTTTTTCCTAAATAAATAAGTATCCTATAATACATTAAATAGCGTGATTCCGATATCACGCTATTTTTTTATATAAATTCCTTTAGGCGTTTCTTTAAAATAGATGAGATATTTTCGATATCGGGAATATAGACAAGCAGCATCTTGTCGCTGGTTAAGCCCTTAATGTAATTAGAAATATTCGAAGAACCCTTCAGGTAGATGAGAAAGCAGATTTCCTGATTAACCATTTCTGAATCATTAATTTTTGCATATAATTCAATCAATGCCAAATTAATAAAGGCGTTTCGTGGTGCTAGTAAGCGCGAAGAATTTAAATAAGAGATGGCACCGGTATAATTATTTTTCTGGCGGCAAATTTCAGCCATGATCTGTAATGATAATATGGAATCAGGATTATGAATTAAACATTTTTTTACAAAATATTTGGATTCATTCAGCTTCCCAATTTTTAATAAAATAAAACTGTATAATTCCATCAGCTCGAAACTGCTGGGATATTTTCTTAATTTATCTTCAATAATTTTCTTGGCTTCCAGAATTTTGTTTTGCCTCATTTTTATTTTAGCTATATGAACTGTATTCTGGATATATTCTGGTAGGACTTTCAATGATTTTTGAAAGTAGTTCAAGGCAAGATCGTTTTTCATTTCTCTGAAATACAACAGACCAGAGTTGTAGTTTTGAATAGCCCAGGCTTGTTCGCTGCCGAAATTATTTAAAGCCATGGCTTTTTCATATTCGGAAAGAGCTTTCTCATTCATGTTAGAATTAGCGTATATCCTACCCAGGTTGGAGTGTGGTCTGCTCAGTCGGGGGGATTTTTCAATGTTGTCAAACCACAAAAGAAAATCGCTGGAAACAGTTTTGTTGCGTAAGTATGTATTATCTCCTGCGGCAACTAATATTATGACTATTACCAAAGCGACAATTATCTGAATCATTTTTTTATAAGAAAAATAATCGATAGCGTAAATTATAAATTCGGCAACAGGAATAAATAAAAGCATTGCTGGCAAATAATTGCGGTGTTCATAAATTAATTCTAATGAGAAAATAGAGCTTTCAATGAGATGATTAAGTAAGAAGAAAATGATGCAAAAAGAAATTAAAGGACGCTTTCTGGCAATGTAAAAGGCAATAGTAATTGCTATAAGAATTAACAAAATAGCAGGTAGTGTAGCCCATGGTTGGAACAGGGAATGAGAAATATTTATATCGTAGAGCAAAGTCAGGCGGGAATTTATCGGGTAAAATAAAAGAGATAGATAAAATATAATAACACGTGGTTCAGTTAAGAGCCTTTCAACCATTGTGAAATCGCGTATTTTATAATCATCTAAAATAGCAGAAAAATCAGTATAGATAAATCCGGCGGCAGCAATAACTAAAACGGGTAAAGCAGCAAATTTCAGATATTTTTTGATATTTTCTTTGCTTAATCCGGCTATTAAAAACAAATCATAAATGAATATGCTTGCCGGCAGCATAACGGCGTTTTCTTTGGACAAAACAGCTGCCAGGCCGGATATCGTGCATAAAGTGAAAAAAATTATGGAACAGCGGTTGTTGGAGGCAGTTCTTGCTTTGAGATACAAGAACATGGACATTATGTAGAAAAGTCCGGCCATGGAAGCCATCCGCTGCACGATATAAGTAACGGATGTAACTTGAACGGGGTTGATTGCCCAGAAAAACGTTGACAGAAGGGCAACAGGATAAGCAATTTTTGCGTATTTCTCTCGGATGAGCGGAAGTTTTAATGTCTGCAAAATAAAAAGAAATAAAAATACGGCTGCAAGATAATGAATGATAACGTTAACAATATGGTAACCAAATACATTGGAACCATCGAAATAATAATTCCAGGAAAAACTCAGATAAGATAATGGACGCGATGGGCTTTTCTGCTCCAATCCGTAGATACAATGATTTATTTTTTCCCAGGAATAATCTTTGATTTGTATATGGGGGTTATTGACTATGTTGGCGAAATCATCAAAGTGCCACTCGCCATAAAAACTGTTGGAATAAATAATTAACAGGAAAATAAATAACGAAATAAATGCAAATAAATGCTGGGAATCTATCCGGAAATTGAATTTAATAGGTAATGCAAAACCGTTTTCTTTAGAAATCATTTTATGCTCCAGTTTAATTCACTTTATTCAACATGTATTTTATAGTGCTTTCCGGTTGAATAACGATCAAATGTAAAAAATACAGCAGCAAGAAAAATTTCGGCAATCGTAATGATGATCCTTGTCAAAATTGTAGCAAAAATTACGACAGGCTTGGAGATCAATGCCGGGAGAATAAGGAAAACAACGCCTTCGCGTACACCTATTCCAGCCGGAGCAAAGATAGCCACCACACCGATGAGTGATGCGAGATAATAAACGCTGGTTATTATCAAAAAATAATTCCAGCCGACGGAATAAAAACAATTAAAGGCGAAAAAAAGTCCGAGGCCGTAAGGCAAACAGACCAGCATATTAATTCCCACTAATTTAAGCAGGAAACCATAGGATGGCAAACTGGTCAAAGGTTCGCGTTTTATCAGCCGGAAAGCCATATCTGTTATTTTTTTAAGGATCGGCGGATATAAAATTATCAGGAAAATACATACCATGCCCAAGGAAACCCAACGGATGAATGGTGGTATCCATTCAGGGATGAAGGCTATCGATATAAGGACTAGAAGGCAGGATGCTGCCATCGTAGTGACAAATTCAACTCCGGTTGCTACAGCGATAGTTCTTTTAGGAACATCGGAGTGAATATCCATGCGAATAAGAAGTATTCCGATTTTGCCGGGTACATATTTGCCCAGTTGCGAAAGGCTCCAAGCATTAGCAGCCGCAAGGAAAGATAATTTAATGCCGAAGGAGCGGGCTAAATACAGCCAGATCATCAACTGAACTAAATAGGCGAGAACTGTAAAAATGAAGCTCAGAGAAAGATATGTCCAGTTCAAATGATAATCAAATCCACTAAGGTTGCCAGTAGCCTTATAGATATATAATAATACACCAGATAAAACAGCGATAAAGAGTATCCGACTGTACCATCGTTTTCCGCGGGAAGTATTAAGGGCAGTATTGTTATTCATAGTCAAAGTATTTTGTCAGTGGATTCATGCAAATCAGTTGTGCATTATATTTTTCTCTATCAAATAAAACGACCATAATGTTGGTAATTTTCTGTTTTTGAATAAACCATCAAGAACAGCGAGACCGTGAAAAAAACCGCGTGCCCAATTATGTGGAAGAAACCTTGCTGCCATATATATCCAGAGAAAGAAAAAAGTTGTTGCCGGAATGCGTTTCTCCCGGATAACGGCACCACCGGCCTGATGAACGACTGCGGCAATTTCAGCGGCAGAAAAACATCTGCCCCCGGTATTCATATTGCTGTAGTTATGGAACAACCTGGCGAGCCCAAAACAGGTCTGAAATATTATTCCGGATTTGTCAGGTTCAATTAAAATTATTTTCCCGCTGGTATTTAAATGAGCAAATAAAAAGGAAAATACTTCTTTTAATTTATTTTCCGGCAGATACATTAACACGGTTACGACAATAATATAATCGAAGGTTCCTGCTTCTGGAGGAATTGCTTCAGCACTGCCTACAAATGCTTCTCCACCTGTATTTTCCCGGTACAATTTTACATAATTGGGGCTGATATCAATTCCTGTTATTTGAGCCTGGGGAAACTTTTGAATAACCGGTAAGGATAATCTGCCATATCCGCAGCCGATATCAAGAATTCTAATTGTATCTTTATTTCCTTCGATGCATTCAAAAATAAAATTTTGATGAATCGAGTCAAAATATTCATTGGCTGAATCCGGCATGCCCTTAAAAAGGACGCTTCTTAAGGTAGAACCGTAATCAATGCTTCTATTTTCCCAGGCAGCGGAGGTGTTTTCCACCGGGTAATCATTTGTTGCCCGGTTATGATTTGATGGCACGACTGATTTCTCCAGATAATTTATATATTTTGAAAATACGCAAGTAAAGTTTCAACAATGTAATCTATCTGCTCATCCTTAATGCCGGCATACATGGGCAATGTCAGTTCGTGTGCCGCGATGGATTCCGTTAAAGGCAGATATGGCGTTTTAAAATGTTGCCGATGAAACGTAAAATTATGGACGGGTGGATAATGAATACTGGTTTGAATGCCCAGTCCGCGCAGATAAGTCATCAAATCCCGCCGGTCAATGGAATCGTGAAGCAGAACGGGGAAAAAATGATAATTAGCTTCCGTATGTCTGTCGGCAAAGGGTAATTTTATTTCAGATATTTTCTTTAATCCTCTTTTATAACGCAGGGCTGCCAACCGGCGGTATTTGTTACCAGCATCGAGCTTTCTTAACTGGACTCTGCCCAAGGCGGCGTGGATTTCATCCAACCGATAATTATAACCGAGAGCGGTAATGTCATAGCTGAAGGCATGGCCGCGATGGCGGTCAACGGTGCCGCTGGTCATCCCGTGAGAACGGACACTTTTTATTTGTTCGGCATATTCGTCATTATTCGTGCAGATCATGCCTCCTTCGCCGGTCGAAATATTCTTGTTGGAAAAAAAGGAAAAACAGGAAATGTCACCGATTGCGCCCAATTTCTTTTCCCGATAAGTGGAACCGGGTGCATGAGCAGCATCTTCAATCACGGCAATTTTATGAGACCGCGCTATTTTCATAATCTCATCCATTTGGCAGGCAAAGCCGCCGTAATGCATGATTGTGACGGCTTTTGTATCCTGGGTTATTTTTCGGGCGATATCTTCCGGCGATATTGTCCAGTCGTCTGGCGATGTAATATCGGCGAATACCGGAGTTCCGCCAGAGTAAATAATCGCATTGGCAGTAGCCGCAAAAGTAAGCGCGGGGCAAATGACTTCACTGCCTTGCTGCACGCCGGCGACGACATTGGCCAGATGCAGGGCGGTTGTGCCGCTGCTCACGGCGAGGGCATGTTTGACACCGCAATAGCCTGCAAATTCCTGCTCGAAAGCAGCTATTTCTTCGCCCATCGTCAGCCATTTGCCGCGCAAAACACGTAAGACGGCTTCTTCTTCGTCGGGGCCGTAATCGAGATCGAAAAGCGGAATTACCGGATTGGAAGCCTTCATAAGCTATCCTTGATTTTATCGTAATCTTCTATGGCCTGTTCGTAATCATCAGGCCTGCCGATATCCATCCAGTAGCCTTCGTAAGGATGACAATAAATTTTCTTTTTCTCCAGCAGAAGTTTTTGCACCAGATCGGGAAAATCGAAACGTCCGTGTTTGGGAATATAGGAGACGACCGACCGGGAAAGAATATAAATGCCCATGCTGACGTTGAAATCATAAGACGGCTTTTCGGCGAAATTTGTCAGTAGCAGATCATTGTTGTATTCCAGAGTTCCGTAATTTATATTCTGTGTGCGCTTGTGCGTGGCGATGGTCAAACCGGCCTTTTTTTTCTTATGCAGAAAAAAGAGCTTTTTATAATCGATATCCGTAAGAATATCTCCATTCATCATTAAAAACGTGTCTTCCAGATTTTCGATAAAGCAGATCGGCGCTGCCGTACCCAGAGGTTCTTTTTCAATATAATAATCTATTTTTATTCCCCATTTTTCACCACTGCCGAAAAAGGCCATGAAAAGATCATGCTGATGGCCTATCGCCATGGTTATCTTTTTAAACCCTGATTTCTTCAATTGCCGGACAACAACTTCCAATATCGGACAATCGCCGATGGGCATAAGCGGTTTCGGCAATACCGTAGTATATGGTTTTAAACGAGTGCCTTTTCCTCCAGCCAGTATAATTGCCTGCATGATTAACACCTATTTTGTATAGTGATCGGGCTTGTAACAACTGATGTTCTGTTTGATCCAATTAATCGTCTGGAGAAGCCCCTCCTCCAGGGAATAATTGGGACGCCATTTGGTATTTTTCCTGATTTTTCCGTTGTCGCAAAAAAGACGTTTTACTTCACTCCGGGACGGACGCTTGCGTTCCGCAGATGATTGCAGCTTGATTTTGACATTGCACAAACGGGCAATTGTCATGGCCAGTTCTTTTACGGATATTTCCGCTCCATTGCCGATGTTGGTTACTTCTCCGGTAAGTTTCTTTGCTCCAGCAATCTTTATAAAACCATCCACGGTATCGCTGACAAAGGTCAAATCGCGTGTCGGAGTGAGATTGCCCAGGTTCAGATTGGTGTTGCCTGATAATACCTGGCTGATGATGGTTGGAATGATTGCACGCGACGATTGACGGGGACCGTATGTATTGAAAGGCCGCACAATTTTCACCGGCAGTTGAAAAGACAGCCAGTAGCTTAAAGACAGTTGATCGGCGGCAATCTTTGATGCGGAGTAGGGAGATTGGCCGACCAAGGGATGCTTTTCGGAAATGGGGACGAATTGAGCGCTTCCGTATGTTTCGCTGGTGGAAGTTACCACGACATTTTCCAGATTGGCCAGGCGGGCATTTTCCAGAATATTATAAGTGCCTTCGATATTTGTTTTGAGATAAGCTAAAGGTGAATCATAGGAATAGGGGATGCCGATCAGTGCGGCTAAATGAAATACTTCCTTACAGCCCTGCATTGCTTTGCGGACTGAATCGTAATCGCGGATATCTCCGGAATGTATTTCGATTTTCTGAAGATAAGGAGAATTTTCGAGCCATCCCCAGTTACTACTGGAATTATAACGGACAAAAGCACGAACATCGTAACCTAGTTCGACAAGTTTTTCCGTTAGGTGGCTGCCGATAAAACCGCCGGCGCCGGTAACCAATACTTTATGCGCAGTCATATTAATTATTTAAGCTCCTTATCTTATCGTAAATTATTTCTGCTCCTGCTTCCACTGATAAGATTGCAGCGAGTTCTTCATAACGCTGCTTGTCGTAAAAAGCGCTCCGCAATCGGGAATCGCTCATTTTCATTAAAACATCGGCAAGTTCATCCTGATTTTCAGGTGGAACAACATAACCTAAATTATATTTTTCGGCAAGAAAACCCATATCACCGACATTACTGACAACGAATGGTTTCCCTGCGGCAATTCCTTCGGACATAACCAACGGTATGCTCTCGCTTCTCGATGGTATGACAACGCAATCGCTCTTGCTTATCAACTCGGCGACGGCATCGTCTTCAAGGCGTCCCGTTAATATCACGTTTTGTTCCAGAGATAAACTTTTAACCAATTTTATCAGATTTTCTTTTTCTTCTCCTGCCCCCACCAAATAACAACAAAAAGAAATTCTTTTTTGAAGGAGGAGAGCACAAGCTTTAACAAGAATGTCCTGGCCTTTGACCTTGTGCAGCCTTCCGATACAGCAGAAGGTAAAACGATCATTATCCCGGATTTTTGGAAAAGTTTCCGTCTCAATGTTATTTTCCAGCTTCCTTGACGTTGCGGCAAAAAAACATTCTTTGCCGGCTGCAAGAAGGGAAGTTTTCCGGCACAGATCGAAACCGTCGGCGAACAGCAAAGTGCTTTTCCGGACGATTCGTTTTATTACAGGACGAAGCAGGGGATTGCCCGCAGCAATATAAACATCCGAGCCCAATGCCCGGCAGGCATAAGGAATGCCGGTAAAGAAGGAAAGAAACCGGGCAATTAATCCCGCCGGAATCAACCATTCGGCAAAAATTATATCCGGCTGCCAGATACGGCAGATGCGCATTCCGGCTAGAGAGCCTTTTGCCAAATATTGCCCAACAAGAAAAATTCCGGAAGTTCGTTGCCGGATCAGTTCCACCAGCGGAATATCCCCGCCTTTCCAGCCGAAATAAGTAATGTCACAGCCCTTCCATAACGATTTGGATATGGTATACTTACTTTCGCAATTTTGGGTAAGAACGTGAACTTGGGCTCCCAAAACATTAAGGGCGCGGATAGTGTCCGGGATGAATACACCGGCGATACTGTCATGGCGCGGGAAGCTGCTGGTGATTAGCAGTATTTTCATTTTAGTAATTGCAGCCCTTTTTTGGACTTGAGAATATATATACTGCCGCATTTCGGGCATTGGTATTTGGCGTTTAGATTATTGCCGCAGTGGCACATCCAGCCTTTTTGCCGGGCCGGGTTGCCGAGCATCAGGGCAAAATCAGGAACATCTCCGGTAACGACAGCTCCGGCGGCAATAAAGGCGTAGCTGCCGATAGTATTGCCGCAGACGATTGTGCAATTGGCGCCCAATGTTGCTCCCTTCTTGACCAGTGTAGGTTTAATTTCAGAAATCCTTTTAATCTCGGAACGGGGATTAATTACATTAGTGAAGACACAGGACGGTCCGCAAAAAACATAATCTTCGAGAGTTACACCTTTGTAAACAGAAACATTGTTCTGGATTTTACAGCCATTGCCAACAGTGACATCCGGTCCGATAACAACATTTTGGCCGATAGAACAATTCTCGCCGATTTTTGAGCCAGCTATTATGTGGGAGAAATGCCAGATTTTTGTTCCTGTTCCAATTTTCACATTATTGTCTATCTGAGCTGTCGGATGGATAAAAAGGCTTTCTCTGCCGGCTTCCGTTGTTGTTTCTGAATGTTTTAGATTAATTCTTAAACCGTTATTATTCATGGAAGACTCTGCGGCATTTAACACTCGAAGAACGCGCAGCCCTTCAGCTCCATCCGTCTTTGCCTGTTTTTGATTGGCGAGACAGCCAATAAAATGTTCACATTCCAGCTTCAGCGGTTCTGCGTATGGGATGGAAACTTTTTCCGGAATACCGCGTGTCGGAACGGGTAAATTATTTTCCCATTTTACCTGATGAGGATAAACAAGCAGTTTTTCCTCCCAGGGCAGGGTGTCGTCAAAGACCGCCATTTTTTTATCACCGACGACAACCAGCTTCTGCTCTTTAAAAGGATGTAGCCAGGAAACAAATATGTGAGCTTTCAGTCCGGAAGAAAATTCCAAATGAGTTGTTGTGACATCGGCAATTTTTTTATGCAGATAATTACCCCCTGTCGCAATCACGTTTTCCGGTTCTTCACCGGCAAGAGCCAGAATCATGGAAATATCGTGAGGGGCGAATGACCATAAAATATTTTCTTCCCGGCGGATTTTCCCGAGATTAAGGCGGCGGGAATAAATGTAATTTATCCGCCCCAAATCGCCGGCAGAGGCCAGTTCAATTAATCTAATAAAAGCCGGATGATATTGCAAAAGATGGCCAACCATTAAAATCAAATTTTGCTTTTGTGCAATCGCGATTAATTCTTCGGCATCTTTTTCCGACAAAGTCAGCGGCTTTTCAACTAATACATGTTTGCCGGACAAAAGAGCTTCGCGTGCCAGAACGAAATGAGTTTCCGCAGGCGTTGCCACAACAACAGCCTTGATGCCTTTATTGGCGATTAATTCCTTGAGAGAAGAATAAAAAACACAGTGGGGATAGGCTTTGCTTAACTCTTTAATAGTCCCAGGATTTTTTTCGCAAACGGCCTTTAAAACGCCCAATTCGGAAAAAATGCGGACGAGATTTTTACCCCAATATCCCGCCCCGACAACTGCTATTGATTTATTATTCATGATTTGTACAACCTTTCATTGTCCTGAATATCCATCCACATCGCAAATAAAAACGATTGGAAACTGCCGGTGAAGAGAATGAAAAAAGCAAGCATGGTAACAGGATTGACTTCGTGTCCATTCCAGGCCAGCGATATTATTTTAATTGCGTATGGAAGAGAAAGTACGCCCAGCACGATGGCGAAATGATAAAGAAGAAAAAGAGGGTGAAAGTCGCGGAATAAATATTTCACCCACAGCCTTTTAAAGAAAGATTTAAACAACAACCATGAAATAAGGGGGATGACAATGCCGACTTTCATCTTGGATTGCTCACCGATATTGTAAACTGGTTTGATTTTTACTTCTTTCAGAGTGCAAAAAGCAATATTCAATTTCACCAGCATGTCATTGGGCATGCCGTATTTGTTATAAATGTCAGAGAGCCTGATAGAGCTTAATGCGGAAAGCGAAATGGCAGTATAGCCGGTTTGTGTGTCGGATACATGCCAGTAACCGGAGGCGATTTTCGTCAAAATTGATAAAATTGAATTGCCGATGAAACGCGTTTTCGGCATGACAAGTTTTGCGGAACCGTGAATCAGACGGTTGCCCTTTACATAATCAATTTCTTCATTGATAACGGGCAGGCAGATTGATTCCAGCTCCGCCGGATCCATCTGACCATCGCCGGCCATGACGGCGGTGCAGTCAATATTATAATCGAGGCACCATTTATAACCGCGGGCGATGGCCGCTCCGACGCCGCCGTTTTGCAGATGATTGATCAAAATAATCCGGTCGGTTTCCGGATTGGTATTGGCGATTTCCGAAGGGATGAACTTTCCCAACTCTGCCGCCCGGTTTTCCTGCAGGACTATATCGGCATGGTTGTATTTACTTTGGGCGACGGGGGTTGCATTCAGATTGGGAATGCTGATTGTTGGTTCTTGCCGTCTGGAATATTCGAGTACTGCCATCGCGGTGTTGTCTTCAGAACAATCGTTGACAACTATAATTCTGTCCACAAAAGAAGGCATTGTTTCCAAAACCTGAACAATCTGCTTTTCTTCGTTATAAGCCGGTATCACAACGGCGACTTTTTTGTTATTCAACATAGTAATCCTGAGAATATTCGTTTATTGTGTTAGGCACATTGTCGGAAATCAACTGAACTCTCATTAAATATTGAGGGGGATAATACCAAACAACATTAAATATTAATATATTTATTTTAGGTAAATAATTATCAGGAAACGGAAATTCGGAGCAGTGATATTAAACGGACTTAAATATGCTATTGCCTGTCAAGAATGCAGCGCAACTGGCGGGAAATATCGTACAAGCTGAACGGTTTTTGGATAAATCCCGAACAGCCGCGCTCGATTATTTTGCTGGCATTGCCGTTTAAACTGTACCCGCTGGAAAGCAGGACTTTGACATCCGGATCGATTTTTTTCAATTCGTCAAAAACTTGGCTGCCGCTCATTTCCGGCATTACCATGTCCAGGATAACCAGATTGATTTTTCTCTTCTCTTGTTGTCTGTAAATATCCAGAGCTGATAAACCACTGGGCGCGGTAATTACTTCATATCCGAGGGTATGAAGAATTTCTCTGCCTACATCCAATATTAAAGGTTCATCATCAACCAGCAGGATGGTCTCAGTCCCTTTGGGAATATCATGAAAAACGCCGTTTTTGCCATTAGCACTGTGCCTTGCGGAAAACGGCAGATAAATATTAAAAGTTGTTCCCTGCCCCTTTTCGGAATACACATTGATAAAGCCATTATGGTTTTTAATAATTCCATAGACGGAAGCAAGACCAAGCCCTGTTCCTCTGCCCATTTCCTTAGTGGTGAAGAAAGGCTCGAAAATTCTTTCAGTTGTTTTTTCATCCATGCCAATACCTGTGTCCGTTACTGAAATTTTTACATATTGGCCGTTTTTTATGTCGTAGGGTTTGGTTCGGCTTTCGTCAAGAATATAATTGGCTGTTTCCAGATAAAGATCACCGCCGCCGGGCATAGCTTGCCAGGCATTGACAAGCAGATTGAGCAACACCTGTTCAATCTGCTTCTGGTCGGCGTCAACAGTCCAGAGATTATCGGCCAGTTTTCTGTGAATACGGATCTCCTTTTTTGTGCGTCCGATTGTTTCCGATGTTTTATAAATCAGGGCATTAATATCCAGAGAGTTGACTTCATATTTGCCGCCGCGCGCAAAACCGAGAAGCTGTCTTGTTAAGTCAGCACCGTTCATTACCAGCGTTTCGATGGTTTTCAGATGTTCGTAATTGGGATCTGATGGATCAATGCGCAGCAGAGCCAGAGAAGCGTGGCCTTGAATACCCATGAGCAGATTATTGAAATCATGGGCAATACCGCCGGCCAGTGTGCCGATAGATTCCATTTTTTGCGTCTGAAAAAGCCGGGTTTCGGTTTTTCTCTGCCTGGTAATATCATGCATGAGATTCAGGGTAGCTGGTTTACCTTCCCATTGAAGGGGGACAATGTTGCTTTCCACCCAGATTGTCTTGCCGCTCATATTTATTATGCGGAAACTGTATGCATTATGAAATATTTCCCCGGAAACAGTGCTTTGCTGCCTGTTGATAAACATATCCCTGTCTTCTTCGATCACCATATCTTTCAGGGCGACACGTTTTATTTCCTCCTGATTCAGCCCCAGCAGTTGCTCGGCTTTTCTGTTGGCGAAAGTAATAAATGCATCCCTGATGATAAGTATTGCTTCTGTAGAATTATCAATCAACAGACGGTGCTTTTCTTCCGATTTTTTCAGCTCTTCTTCCATGCGACGCCGTTCAGTAATATCCTTGGAAACAATTGCCACAGCTGTAATTTGAGAATTTTCTCCTGATTCATGCACGGGGCTGTATGTTCTTAAAAAGTAGCCGTCTTTTTGTGAGCTCTGGTGCTCATCCTGAAGGGATTGGCCCGTGGCAATAACATCCTTGATTTTTCGGGCAAAATCATCGCTCTGTTCGGAATTATGAAATTCGCTGTAAAAATGATTGATAAGCTTTTCCCTGGGCAGCCTCAAACGGTCTATATGGTTTTTATTCATGAAAATATAGCGGCATTGATTATCAACCAGATACAGGGAATCACTGGTTGAATCTACCAGTGAGCGGTATTGATTTTCGGTGCTGCAGAACTGGCGGATTTCCTGTTCCAATTCGTGGATTTTTTGTTCCAGCTCTTCGCAGTTTTGTTTAGATTTCATTGGTCCACCGGTTTCAAAAAACTACAATAATTTTTTCAACTCATCAAAATAGACTTCGTAAGTTCTCCGGTCAAAAAGTATATGGCGTATAAGGTGAATGCCCGTGTTGGTTCTGGCAAAATCAATACAGGTTTTAAGCGCAATATGAGCGGCTTTATCTTTGGGATAGCCGTAAACTCCGGTGCTTATAGCCGGAAAAGAAATACTTTGCAAATGATTTTGTAAGGCTAATTTTAAACTGTTGTGATAGGCGTTCTGCAGAAGTTCTGCCTCACCGTTTTTTCCGTCACGATAAACAGGCCCTACTGTATGAATAACATATCCGGCCCGGAGCATTCCCCCTGTTGTGATTACCGCCTGACCTGTCGGGCAGCCGCCGATTTTACGGCATTGATCCATTATGGCGGGTCCGCCCGCACTATGGATGGCGCCGTCAACTCCCGCTCCCCCTGCCAGATGTTCGTTGGCGGCATTGACTATGACAGCGGTGTCTTCCAGCGTTATATCGCCGCAATCCAGCATTATCAGAGTTTCATTAATTTTTACTTCCATAAAATAAATCCGGCAAATTCACTTTATGTTTTGTAATTGTCCTGATGCCAAAAAAGCCGCTAATAATATAGGAAATTATGTCGGCATTTGTCATTTTAATCTTTAGTGACAATGAAAATATTTCATGTCTTTTTTCAAATTACCAGTTATAAATTATTTTATGCAAATTCATGTTTCGCCATGCTGAGGATAAATTTATTTTATTATGCGCTGTAGCAAGGCAATTTCACTTGAAAATTAAATTGTTAAGTGATAGGAGTCGTTCGCGGAAATTAGCCGGGGAAAATATGTAATTTCAAAAAATAAACGGGATTGTCAATGGATAGATATAAACGCCAAAAGGCGCGGATGGTGGAAACGCAGCTGGCGGCGCGGGGGATTAAAGATCCTCGCGTGCTTAAGGCAATGACGACAGTGCCGCGTCATCTTTTTGTTGATGAAGGTCTGATTGATCAAGCCTATAACGACAATCCTCTGCCGATAGGCGAGCATCAGACTATTTCACAACCTTATATTGTGGCATTGATGACACAGGCGCTGGAGCTTAAAGGCCGGGAACGGATTCTGGAAATAGGGACAGGCTCCGGTTACCAGGCGGCAATTTTAGCAGGACTGGTTGACCGTGTTTTCTCAGTGGAGCGCATAGCGTCGCTGGCCACACGAGCGCGGAAGATTCTGGATCAGCTCAATTGTTATAATGTGGCAATCAGGGTAGGCGACGGTTCTTTCGGCTGGAAAGAAGAAGCTCCTTTTGATGGTATAGTTACGACAGCGGCGGCGCCCGCTATTCCGCAGTATCTGCTTGAACAACTGGTTCCCGGTGGTAAATTAATCATTCCTGTCGGCGGCCGTGATATCCAGGATTTGATTAAGATTACTCGAAATTCTGCAGATATAAATGATATAAAAAAAGAAAGCCTGTGCGGTTGCCGTTTTGTCAGCCTGATTGGAAAGAGCGGATGGAGCGAATAAAAAGAGTGGCGGTCTTCCGGGTCCGGGGAAAAAATGTTTTTCGCTTATTAATTATTTTCTTTGTTTTCGGTTATCTAATCGTCGCCTGCGGTCCGGAGCCGTATATCAAGAAAGAAAAACCGTCTTATCGGGGCGTTTATCATCTCGTAAAAAAGGGAGAAACTTTCTACAGCATCGCCAAAGCCTATAACATAAACATGCAGGAGCTGGCGGAAATCAACAACATCATTAATCCTGATATTATCGAAGAAAATACGGTAATATTTATTCCGGAAGCCAATCAGGTGATAGAAGACGTCATGAAAGCCGCAGCAAAAGATGAAAGCGCTGCGGAAAAAGAAAAAATAGTCAGCGAAACGGACAAGTCTGCTACCGATAAAAAATCCGGGCGACCACTAAAACAGGAAAAAGTAAAAGCGGAGAAAACAGTCAAATCAAAGGAAGAGACGGCCAGGCAATCATCTGAACGAAAAGAAATAATCCATTATGATAAAAAACGATTTATCTGGCCGGTGCGGGGCAGCGTAAAGACCCGTTTCGGCATTCAACCTAATAAAACTTATCACAACTGGATAAAAATTGTTTCCCGCAAAGGTGAGCCCGTTGAATCGGCTGCATCCGGCACCGTTATTTTTGCTTCGATTTTGAAAGACTTCGGTGAAACTGTCATCATTCGACATGAAAATAATTATGCCACTGTTTATACACATTTAAAGAAAATTAAAGTAAAAGTGGATCAGAATATTAAACGAGGCGAAACCATTGCCTTTGTTGGAGAGAAAGACGAAGCAGGTGACGCCTACATCAATTTTGAGGTGCGTCTGCGCGGTAAAGCCCGTAATCCCATTTTTTTTCTACCCTGACAGTATTGCCCCCGATAAATTAGTAACTATATTAATGCATAATATTTCCCTTAAAGGTGAAAATGCAGAATAGTTTTGAACAAGGACCAATAAGGCCTCCCAGCGAGGCCAGCAGCCTCTTAATCCGTGTTACCCGTAACTGTCCCTGGAATAAGTGTGCGTTTTGCCATACCTACGGCGGCGAAAAATTCAGTTTGCGCAGCGTTGCTGAAGTTACGGCTGATATTCAAGCTATGAAGAATATAGCAGACAATCTTGTCGAAATTTCCCGGCAACAGGGGCAAGGCGGTATTGTTAACAGAATAGTACTGAAACATATGTTTGAAAAAGGCATGTTTAATGACGAATTTTATCAGTCCGTAGCATCCTGGCTTTACTTCGGCGGCGAAAATGTTTTTCTGCAGGATGCCGATTCCCTTATTCTTAAAACGGAAAATATGCTGGAAATACTGGAATATTTGTTGAGAGTATTTCCCGGCATCAAACGCATCACAACTTATTGCCGTTCCCATACAGCAGCCAGGAAGAGCAGTAGGGAATTTCAACAACTGCGCGAGGCCGGACTGACACGCATTCATATCGGCATGGAAAGTGGTTGTGACGAAGTTCTTCAATTAATTCGTAAAGGCGTTACCGCTCAGGAACATATTAAAGCCGGGCTCAATATCAGGCAGGCGGGCATGGAACTCAGCGAATACGTCATACCCGGTTTGGGAGGAGTGGAATGGTCGGATAAGCACGCCTCAGAAACGGCTCTGGTTCTTAATGAGATTAATCCTGATTTTATTCGTTTGCGGACACTGCATGTTGTTCCGGGAACCAATTTAGCCGCAATAAGGGCGGCAGGCAATTTTCGGGAACAGTCTGATGAGGCGATTCTCCGGGAAATAAAATTATTTATTGAAAAACTCGATTTGCAGAAAACGAGATTAGTCAGTGACCACATTTTAAACTTACTGGAAGAAATTGAAGGCCAATTTCCTGAGGAAAAAGAAAAAATGTTATCGGTGATTGATAAATATTTTGCCATGTCCGCCCCAGAAAGGCTGATTTACCGTCTGGGGAGGCGCAGCGGTATATTGAGGAAAATGGCTGATCTGGATGATAGAGGAATTTATGCGCGTCTGAAGACGGTCGCCGATGAATATCGTTCAACTGAGGAAATGGAAAGAAATATAGCGGAAATAATGAATAACTACATATAATATCAAGGACATATCACATTCGGTAATCCGACAAGAAGAAAGTCCCTTTTTGGGGCAACCACCAGGTAAATCCCCGGCTGAACAGATTGTTTAAATGATTATGTTATTGACTAAAAAAGTAAAAAATGCTAATGAATAACGTTCGTAAGAAAGGCAGGTAAATAGGAAATGTTTAAAATTGGAGATTTGGCTGTATATCCCGCACAAGGCGTGGGAATTATTGAAGCCATTGAAAATAGGGAAGTAATGGGTAAAAAACAGCCCTTCTATATAATGAAAATCATGGGTAACGGCATGAAAATAATGATTCCGACGACCAGCGCGAAGGCAGTAGGTCTGCGCGAGGTTATAATGGAGAAAGAAATACCCAAAGTTTATGATATTTTGCGTAATCGTGATGTAACTATTGATAAGCAAACATGGAATAAGCGCTACAGGGAGTATCTGGAAAAAATCAAAACAGGTTCAGTGTTTGAAATCGCCAGTGTATTGCGCGATTTATTTATTCTCAAAAGCGACAAGAATCTGTCATTCGGGGAAAGAAAAATGATGGATACGGCTAAGAATTTGCTGGTGAAAGAAATTTCGGTAGCCACTAATTCCCAGGAAGACAAGATTGAGCAGGATTTACAAACTATCTTCAGCATGCAATAATTGTTGATCCTGTTTTGATAATGTTCTTTGACAATTGAAAAATGCGGGAAGTGTCTTTTCTATCAAGGAAACCGCTAATATTTCCTCCATTTTTAATATTTATTTATATTTCAAAAAAATTAATTATCTCGGCTGAAAGGAGGTGAAACGGTTGATTATGCGTATATTGTTAATATTAGGATGTTCCATAAGTGGCTACGCCATAGCATATTATTCTTCTTATTCGGCAACTGCAAATTCATATTTGATTAATTTTGAATCAATTGGTGGCTTAATTTTAGGATTGTTAGTTGCCTTACTTGTAATAAGACTCGAAAAAAACATCAGAAAACTATCCCTGAGGATTATCATTGGCGGCGTAGTCGGTATGATAATCGGTCTATTGATTGCTTTCATTTTGGGTTTTGGGCTGAATCTGGTCAGTAAAATCAGTGAAAATCAGCAAATTGTACCCTGGCTTTATTTATTACTGACAGTCATTCTTGGATACTTCGGCCTTGTTCTCGGTTCAAAAAAAGTGGAAGAATTGAATTTGGCAGGCATTGGTTCGGCCAAATCAATTATTGACAATCGAATTCTGGATACCAGTGTTATCATTGACGGTAGAATTGCCGATATTTGTGACAGCGGTTTTATGGAAGGTGAATTAATAGTTCCCCGTTTTGTTCTCAACGAATTACAGCTCGTTGCCGATTCTTCCGATTCCATGAAACGTTCCCGTGGCAGACGAGGTCTGGATATTTTAAACCGCATGCAAAAGAGCTCGGCAATTAATATCGAGATATCCGATCAGGATTTTCCTAAAATTAAAGGCGTTGATTCCAAGCTAGTGGCTCTTGCCAAAAAGATTAACGCGAAACTTTTGACCAATGATTATAATCTGAACAAAGTGGCCGAACTGCAAGGTGTCAGGGTGTTGAATATTAATGAGTTGGCCAATGCAATGAAACCGGTTGTTCTACCGGGAGAACAGATGATGGTTAAAATCATCCGTGAAGGAAAGGAACAGGGGCAGGGCGTCGGTTATCTGGATGACGGGACAATGATTATCGTGGACAGCGCGCAGAAAATGATCAATATGAATGTGGAAGTAGTAGTTACCAGTGTGCTGCAAACGACAGCCGGCAGAATGATTTTTTCCGAATTAAAAGAAGCAGCGGAAAAGCAAAAAATGTTGAACTCGAAAACATGATAATTTTTACGGATAATAAAAGCGATCATTGATTTTATTTTAATCAGAACGAAGCCGGAAAGATTGCCTCTGGCTGATAAGCCCGGGAAAATAATTTTCCGGGCTTATTTTTTATGAGAAAAATATGATGAAAACCATAGCGGTAATACCGGCCGGCGGCTCCGGAAAGCGTCTGCAATCAGACAGGGCCAAGCAGTATCTGGAACTCGCCGGGATGCCTGTTTTGCTGCATGCACTGCGGGTATTTCAGCAGGCCGAGGCCGTTGATGAGATTGTGCTGGTTGTTCCGGAAAAGGATACTGCCTTTGTCCGTAATGAATTTATCCGTAAATATCAATTAACAAAAGTCTCCCGGATTACACCAGGCGGCAGCGAACGGCAGGATTCAGTCCGCAACGGCCTCAACGCTATTGGCGGTGACTGCGATATTGTAATAATCCATGATGGTGTCCGCCCGTTCGTTACTGAGAAAATGATTGACGATGTGATTGCGGCAGCCCGCCGCGAGCAGGCGGCAGCCCTCGGAGTAATGGCTAAGGATACTGTAAAAGAAGCCGGGGATGATGATTTTGTAATACGAACAAAGCCGCGGCACAATATCTGGCAGGCGCAGACTCCCCAGGCCTTTGCCTTCGCGATTTTAAAAAAAGCTTATGATGTTGCCCTGCATGATAAATATCTGGGCACCGACGATGCCGCTCTCGTCGAGCGTCTCGGCATTAAAGTAAAAATGGTAGCAGGCTCGTATAGTAATATTAAAATTACAACTCCGGAAGACTTGATAATGGCGGAAGCTTTGCTGAAAAATAAATCGGTTGATGACGTTTATCTGAAAAGCGGTCTGGGCTATGACAGTCATCGCTTTGCCGAAGACCGGAAACTTATCCTGGGCGGGATGGAAATCCCTTTTGCCAGGGGATTGCTGGGGCATTCCGATGCGGACGCTCTTATTCATTCTGTCTGCGATGCTCTGCTGGGAGCTGCTGCTGCGGGTGATATCGGTCGGCACTTTCCGGACAGCGATCCTGCTTACAAGGACATGTCCAGTATGATTATCCTGGCCCGGGTTGCCGCAATAATCGCAGCGAAAGGCTTTTCCATTAACAACATTGATGTTACTGTCATTATGGAAGAGCCGAAACTGGCGCCTTATGCCGGACAAATTATTTCCAATCTGGCCGGCGTTTTAAATATTCCGGCCGGGCGCATCAATATCAAAGCTAAAACCAACGAAGGTATGGGCTTTACGGGTCGTGGTGAAGGCGTAGCGGCATTTGCCATTGCAACAATAACAAAGAGAGGGATTGGCAATGACGGATAAGTTTCGGGTAAGGTTTGCTCCTTCTCCCACGGGTGAACTGCATGTGGGTAATGCTCGCACGGCGTTGTTCAACTGGATGTTTGCCCGTCATCATAAGGGCACTTTTATTTTACGGATTGAAGATACCGATGAAACCCGCAGCGCTCTTGCCTATCAGGTAAACCTGCTCTCTGATTTGCAATGGCTGGGACTGGACTGGGACGAGGGTCCGCATAAGGGCGGAGCTTACGGTCCTTACAAGCAGAGTGAGAGGCTGGCAATATATGCCGAACATTTGAAAAAGCTGGAGAAGGCGAATCTTGTCTATCCCTGTTATTGCACGGAGGAAGAGCTGGAAGAGGAACGGCAGGCGCTGATTTTGAGCAAGCGAATGCCACGCTACCTGGGAAAATGCCGTGATTTGACCGCGAAACAGAGAAGAGAAAAAGAGGCGGCGGGAAGAAAACCGTCTTTCCGTTTTAAAGTGCCGGAGCTGATAATTGAGTTTACGGATTTAATTCGTGGCACCATGAAATTTGACAGTGCGGCAATCGGTGATTTCATAATTGTCCGCTCCAATGGCATGCCCGCTTACAATTTCGCCGTAGTTATTGACGATTTTCTCATGGATATTACTCACGTCATCCGCGGCGAAGATCATTTATCAAACACCGCCTTACAAATAATGCTGTATCAGGCTTTCGGCTTTATGCCGCCGGTATTCGCGCATCATTCACTGATTCTCGGCCGGGATCGGGCAAAACTCAGCAAGCGCCATGGTTCAGTCTCCGTCGGTGAATTCCGCAGTCAGGGGATTCTGCCGGCTGCTTTGATGAATTATCTGGGGCTGCTGGGCAGTTCTTTCACCGAGGCGCGTGAAATATTAAACCGTGAAGAAATGATTGCGGATTTTTCTCTGGAGCGGGCGTCGAAAAGCGGTGCTGTATTCTCTGAAGAAAAATTGCGCTGGCTTAATGCCGTTTATATAAGACAGAGCAGTGCGGATGATTTGCTGGAAATGCTTCACCCGTTTTTAAAAGAAGCCGGCATTGATACTTCGCTTCTGAATGTTGATAAACTTAATCCAATAATTGACCTGGTAAAAAATGACATAACAACACTTGCGGAAATTGGCAGTAACATCAATATTTTTTTCGACGAAAAGTATTCCATGAGTTCCGAAGCGAAACATGTTCTGGAAAAAGAAGGTGCCCTTAATGTTGTCAAGACATTTGCCGCTTATTTACAAGAAACCAATGCCGCTGATTCGGATCTGTATCCGGCCGGAATTAAATATGTGAAAGAAAAAACAGGAGCCGGGGGCAGGGACTTATTCATGCCCATCCGCGCTGCTCTCACAGGCAAGGTACACGGTCCGGAATTAGATAAAATATTTGCTTTGATAGGGAAAGACGCCACATTAAAAAGAATTAAAGCCATTCTTTAGAAATATTCCATAACAAATTGTTAATAAAGATTAAATAATAAATGTACCAAAGGTTAATATGCCGTTTTGTGATATATCTGGTTTAAAAATTCATTATGAAGAGGCAGGAAATGGAGAGAAAGTACTATTGCTTATTCATGGTAATTTTGCTTCTTGGCGCTGGTGGCGAAACATCATGGATATTTTGCCTGTAGGATACCATGCCTATGCGCCTGATTTACGGGGATGCGGACAAAGCGGCCATACGGAAGATGGACACAACATTGAACAACTGGCTCTGGATGTTTATGAATTTGTCCAGTCATTAAATTTGCAGGCGCTGCACCTTATCGGACATTCCCTCGGAGGAGCGGTCGCTATGCAACTGGCACTTGATTATCCGGAGCTGGTAAAGGACTTGCTGCTCGTTGGTTCGGTGCCTGCGGATGGAATGCCGGCCGTCCGTAAAAACTCGGAACATTCATCATGGATACTGGAAATTATTGGGCTGTTCAATCCCCAAAAAATTATCTCTAAAATGTCATCAGGCACACTGGAATCAACCTATCAGACATTGCAGAATCTTCCGGGAACCAGACATTTATTGCGGCGAGCTCTGGCAATGATGACACCCTCCTGGGAGCATGACAACAATCCCTTTTTTGAAGAACTGATCAACGATGCGGGACGGATGTCGCCTAAGGCAATGGCCGGGCATCTGACATCGCTGGAAACATGGAATATTTTATCCAGACTGAAAGAATTGTCCATTCCCGTAATGATACTCTTAGGCGGCAGGGACATTCTTGTTTCGCGTGAACAAATGGAAAATACAATCAAGGAATTAAAATACGGGATTCTTGTAGTCTGGGATGATGTGGGACATTCGCCGCAAATCGAGCAACCAGTCAGATTCGTAAAACTGATGATGGATTTTATCGGGAAAAATGAGGAGGAAAAACCTCCGGTTGGTCTGGTTGTCAATTTATGGCAGAAACTGAGGAAAATGCTGAAAATTATTTTGCAATAATCAACTTTGTATATGTTTTAATTTTTCATAGTTTTTATCTTGACCTGAGTAATCAGGTAAGCTAATATTTCGCCCGATCAAGAATGATAATTTAGATAAGCATTAGATATTATTGGACAATAATCAAAATGCTTATTAAAAACCGTTTAGGAGGATTGATGAAATTCATTGACCAGATTAATCTCAAGGGCAAAAGAGTTATGTTCCGTTTTGACTTTAATGTTCCTATGGACAGTAATCAAAACATTACCGATGATACAAGAATACGCGCCACTTTGCCTTCTCTGAACTATGCTCTGGACGAAGGCGCCAAAGTAATCATCATTTCTCATCTGGGACGTCCCAAAGGCAAGAAGGTAGCGGAACTGAGCCTGGCTCCGGTGGCCAAGAGATTGTCCCGTCTGCTGGAAAAACAGGTATTAATGGCCGGGGATTGTTGCGGGCCGGAAGTGGAAAATATGTTACAGCAGTTAAAGCCGGGCTGTGTAATGATGCTGGAAAATCTTCGTTTCTATAAGGAAGAAGAAAAAAATGATGCTGAATTTTCGCGCAAACTGGCAAGCTTAACGGATGTTTATATTGATGACGCTTTCGGCAATGCGCACCGCGCTCATGCTTCGAATGTCGGAATTACAAATTACGTGAAGGAATGCGGCGCCGGTTATCTTATGAAAAAAGAGCTTAATTATTTTCATAAACAACTGGAGAAACCAACTCGCCCCTTTGTTGCCATAATCGGCGGATCCAAAGTGTCCGACAAATTGACGACGCTGGTTAATTTAATAAAAAAAGTTGACAAATTGATTATCGGCGGCGGCATGGCATTTACCTTTCTCAAAGCTCAGGGATTCGAAGTGGGAAAATCACTGGCGGAAGATCATCTGATAGATCAGGCAAAAGATATAATCAATCAGTCCCGGATATTAGGGGTGAAATTATATCTGCCGATTGATTGTGTCATTGCGCAGAACAAAGTCGCCGATGCAGTGACGAAAATTGTTCCGATTCAGGAAATATATCCCGAGTGGATGGGATTGGATATCGGACCTGCCACAATTACTCTTTTTCGGGAAGTCATTGCCAATGCCAAGACAATTGTCTGGAACGGTCCGATGGGTGTGTTCGAAATTGACGCTTTCAGCCGCGGCACATCAGCGATGGTTCATGCCGTTGCGAGTTCGCATGCCCTGACTATCGTGGGCGGCGGAGATACGGATGTGGCTGTGCAGAAAACAGGCGAAAGCGACAATATAACATATATCTCCACGGGAGGTGGCGCTTCCCTGGAGCTGCTGGAAGGAAAAGTTCTGCCAGCTGTTGCCGCGTTGGAAAAATGCGCCGGAGATAATTAAGCGAGCGGTAAAATATTATTTTAACAGAGGGGAAGCAAAAACTTCCCCTTTATTTTTTTCAGTTGCCGATGGTATTAAATGCTATGCGTAATTTTAAAATAATTATGGAATATGACGGCGCTGCTTACTGCGGCTGGCAGCGACAGGATAATGGGATTTCTATTCAGGAAGTTCTGGAAAAAATTATCGGAATGCTCACCGGTGAGAAAATAGTTGTCAGCGGATCAGGCAGAACAGACGCCGGTGTGCACGCTCTCAATCAGGTTGCTAATTTCAGAAGTAAGACGAGATTGCCTGCAGATGTATTATACCGCGGCATTAATGGATTGTTACCCGACGATATTGTCGTCAAAGAGCTGGTCGAAGTGGCGCCGGAATTTCATGCCCGGCATGACGCAGTGGGTAAAATTTATCTTTACAGGATTTATAACAGTAAAACACGGAAGGCTTTGGGACGAAAATGTTTCTGGCACATCAAGTATCCTCTAAATATGGATAAGATGAAAAAAGCGGCGCAATATTTATTGGGCAGGCATGATTTTTCCTGCTTTTGCGGTACTGGTAGCCGTGTTAAGGATAAGGTGAGGACAATAACGAAAATTACCCTTTCCCGGGACAAAGAAGGAATGCTGGAAATTATTGTGGCGGCGGAGGGTTTTTTACGTTACATGGTTCGCAATATTGTCGGCACGCTGGTAGAAGTCGGCCGGGGGAAATATGAACCGGAAGAAATTTTGAAAATCATTGCTTCGTGCGACCGTAAATGCGCTGGTGAAACCGCACCGGCGCATGGTCTTTTTTTACTGGAGGTCAAATATTAAAATGAAGATACTATTGCTGGGACATAACGGCATGCTGGGCAGTGATCTTTTGCAAGAACTAGGCGAAAAGCATGATGTAGTCCCGATGGATGTAAATGAGATTGATATTACCAGCGCACAGGAGTGCAAAAAAGCCATTGCCGAAAATGTGCCGGAAATTGTGATTAACGCCACCGGTTACACCAATGTTGACGCCTGTGAATCATCGCGGGAAGAATGCTTTGCCGTCAACAGCGAAGCTTTGAAAAATCTGGCCATGGTTTGTGGTGATTACTCAATAAAAATAATTCATTTCAGCACGGATTATGTTTTTGACGGGATGGCGATTGCTCCGTATAAAGAAGATGATAATTGTAATCCCCTGAATGTTTACGGCGCTTCCAAACTGGCAGGAGAGCGCTACTTACAAGAATTAGCGAAAAATTATCTTCTCATTCGCACGGCCTGGCTTTATGGCGCAAAGGGGAAAAACTTCGTCAGAACAATTCTGGAAAAGTCCAAAACAGTCAAAAGGCTGGAAGTGGTGGATGATCAGGTCGGTTCTCCGACATATACAATAGACCTGGCCGCCGCTGTGTCATTGCTGATCGACTGCAATGCGACGGGAATATTTCATATAACAAACAGGGGATTTTGCTCGTGGTACCAGTTTGCCGTCAGAATACTGCAGGAAGCCGGAATTGCCGATGTGGAAGTTGCCGCCATTAAATCCGACAAGCTGCCCAGACCGGCCAGAAGACCAGCCTACAGCGTGATGAGCAGCAAAAAGTTCACTGATCTGACAGGAAAGATTCTAAAGCCCTGGCAACTGGCGCTGCAGGATTATTTGAAAAGAACAAATGTCGGGAAAATCCGCTGATTATTTTTTACTGCTAATCGTTTGCATTACGTAAACAAGATCCCGCTGGCGATACGGCTTAATTAAAGTGCCGGCGAAACCGTATTCAGTAGGGGAGGCGATTACCGGATCTTCCGAATAGCCGCTGGAAGCAATTACTTTAATGTTGTGGTCAATTTTAATTAATTCATAAACAGTTTCCTTACCACCTCGTCCTCCGGGAATAGTCAAATCAAGAATAGCGGCGATGAAAGACTGGTTTTTTTCTTTGGCCTTGCTGGCCAATTCAATGGCTTCATCTCCGTTGGTAGAAAGAGCAGTTTCATAGCCCATTACTTTCAACATTGAAGATAAAACGTCAAGGATGTATTCTTCATCATCCATAATAAGAATCTTCCCCGAACCGTGATGTGTCTGGGGCGAAGTTGTTTCCGTAGTAAATTTCTGGGCTGGAGAGGCCGGGAGAAAAATATGGAAAGTAGTACCGGAACCAAGTATTGATTCAACCTCGATAAAACCATTATGTTTTTTTATTATAGAATAGCATGTTGCGAGCCCCAGTCCACTGCCCTGATGTTTTGTTGTGAAGAAAGGATCGAAAATTCGCGATAAATGTTCCCGGGAAATGCCGGTGCCGAAGTCGCGGATGGAAATCCTCACGAAGTTCCTTTCCGGCATGGAATTTGTTGTTTCCGCTCTTGTAATATTGGCGATGCTAACCTCGATTTTTTGTTCCAGAGGCATGGATTGTCGGGCATTGATAATAATATTATCAATTACCTGAGCAATCTGATTTTCATCGAAATCACAAAGCCAGATATTATCGGGAATATTTAATACTGGAAGAACCTTGGAGCCGCTCAGAACGAATTTTACGGTGTCACGAACAAATCTGTTAATAGACTGGGTCTTCAAAATCGGTGTTCCGCCTTTGGCGAAGGTCAACAATTGCTGAGTCAGGTTTTTTGCGCGGTCAAAAGCAGTCAGCGCCTTGGCCAGATTGACGGTGACATGCTTCATATCGCCCTGCTCGGAATAGTCCCTCGCCATTTCAATATAACCGAACAATCCACCCAGCAGATTGTTGAAATCATGGGCGATGCCCCCTGCCAGAACACCGATGGATTCGAGCCTCTCGGCGTTCTGCAGTGCTTCTTCGGCTTTTTGCTTTTCGGAAATATCGCGAAACACAAGAACAAGGCCGATGATTTCTCCGAACTTATCACGAATAGGAGCGCCGCTGTCGGCAATAATGCGTTCCTGCCCATTGCGGCTTAGCAGAACAGTGTGACCGGCCAGCTCAACAATGCCTCCTGTCTGCATAACCTTTTTGAAAGGATTTTCACAACGTTTGCGCGACGATTCTTTAACTATGTGAAAAACATCAAGGAGTGGACGGCTGACAGCTTCTTCCAGTTTCCAGCCCGTGAGCTCTTCCGCAACTTTATTCATTAGCGTTATATTGCCTTCTGTATCAGTTGTAATGACACCATCTCCAATGCTGCGTAACGTTACCAGCAGGCGTTCTTTCTCGGAGGAGAGGGCGGCTTCCATTATTTTTCTTTCAGTTATATCTCTGGCAAATACAAGAGCTCCGTTATTACCTTGAAAACGGAAAGGAACGGCAGAAACTTCCACATCAATGGGAGTATTATCTAAACGCAGATATTTCTGCTCCATCAGGGGAACAGACAACAGATTTTTATTAAGGCTTCTTATTCTTTGTCTGACTATACTGTGATAAGCGGGGTGAAAAAAGGAAAATACGGATTTACCTAAAATCTGATGGCAGGAATCAGCTCCTATTAAACTGCAGAAAGCGGCGTTGGCATAGGCAATCTTTTCGTTTACCTGGATATAAATAGCTTCGGGAGCGTTTTCCGCAAGCAGGCGGAATTGTTCTTCGCTTTCCTTAATAGCGTCTTCCACCTGTTTGCGGTCGGTTATGTCGCGGCTTACTCCCAGCATACCGATTATACTACCGTTGCTGTCATGCAAGGGGAGCTTTATTGTATTGAAAAAACGGATATTACCACCGATAACTCTTGGTTCCGATGGAATGCGCACTGTTCTGCCGCTCAATGCTCTGATATCATCCTGTTCAAAGCCACGAATCCCTTTTTCCTGATTGCCATAGACCATTTCAGGATCCCAGCCATTTTCAATATCAGTTTTGCCATGCAGCTCGGCGGGAGTTTTTCCCAACGCTTTGGCAAAAGCTTTATTGCAGAGTATCATCCTCAGCTGCAGATCCTTAACGAAAATATAATCAATGGAAGAATCAATGGTGCTGTAGAGAAGGTTGGAGCGGCTTTTCATTGCTTCTTCATCGTTTTTACGTCTGGTTATATCTTTGGTGAATACCGAGATGCCTTCTTTTGAAGGATATACACTGATTTCCAAAAAGTAGTCTCTGTCGTTTTGTCTGTATACGTCAACAAAAATCTGAGGTTGCCGGGTTGTGATAGCGGTCCGGTATATTTCTTCAACTTTAGTTCCCCGTGTATCCGGGAAAAGATCAAATAAAGATTTGCCTATTGCTTCTGCAGCGGTAATGCCCATAAGTTTTTCAGAAGCTTTATTCCAGTAAGTATATTTTAAATTCTTGTCGAGGGCAAAAAAGACATCAGCAATGCTGTCGGCAAGTTCCTTATAACGTAAGTCACTCCGGGTTATGGCATACGCCGAGTTACGCCGCTGCAGAATATAAACAATCAGAAATATTATAACCAAGAAAAGAAAAAAAATGATAGCCAGGGCGGAAATAATTACCGGCTTATTGGCTGTAAAAAAAGAAACCGGTTTATTGATAATTATGCTTTCTTTCGGCAGCGAAGAAAGGGGGATGCCAAACTTCAGAAGAACTTTATAATCAAACATGTATCGGGCATCGCTTTTTGTAAATACCGGAATATTTGATGCCTTTTCTCCGGCAAGGACTCTCAGGGCGATGCGAGCCGCATGGGCGCCGTGTTCCCGGCCGCTTAAAAGCTTGCCGCCTACAATCCCATGTCCCAGGCGTTGTTCCTGCGCACCGTATACAGGTACGGGGCTATGCCGGGAGAAAAGTTCTGTGGTCTCAGTCAAAGCAAAAGAACGTCCAGTCCGGTCGCGCAGAAAACTGCGCTCAAAAACCAATGTGTCTTGAGGTAACTTTTTCAGCTCTCTTAGAACTTCTTCCAGGGATGAATTATTGAGATAACGGATTTTTATCTTATCGGAAAAAAGCGGCATCAATTCGTCCATTTCGTATTTTGCGGATAAACCGGTGATGGTGTTGTCTGTGATAACTATTATTTCTCTTGTTTTCGGGTGAAGCTTAAGCATGACTTCGATGGTACCGGCCGGATCAAGGTTTTCTGCAACGCCGGTAACTTCAGAATGTCCTCGTAGCATATAAGGAGTAAAATTATTAACGCCGCAAAAAACAATAGGCGCGCCCTGAAAAAGATTATTTTGGTTCTCCAGGGCAAATTCCAGCGCCGGTGTATCAATTGTCATTATAAGAGAAAATTTATCAGGGGAATATTTATAACTGAAAATATTTTTAAGATGGGAGGAATATGCCTTATCAGGATATCGCTTACTGTCAAGATATTCAACATAGGGCATCCAGTTGGCATCCTGCGATTGCAGCATAGTAAGGATGCCTGCCTGCTCATCATCTGACCACGAAAAGCCGTGATGATATGAGTTCAAAATCAAAATTTTATATCGCGCATCATCAGAATAGAATTTATTTTGTGCCTGAACTGATGGAATTAAGCAGACTAAGAAAAACGTTGTTAACAAAATGCGTAAAAAAAAGGTGACGGTCTGCCGGATAAGCTGAGGAATGATTATAGCCGAATTATGTGTCATTTTAACTCCATAAGGCATAATGAGCTTTAATATATACTAAACCGCAGAAAATAATAACTAAAAATTACGGATTTTCGGAGAATAATCTTGAAAAAATTGTTGCATGTAACAACGAATAGAGCCTTCATTGATCAAGCTAACATCTCAGACATACTGTATATTCAACATGGAACAATATTTTTTATAGTGGTCGGCCTGATCATAGAAAACAGGCGCAAAGAGGAGAGTGGCCATTTGACAATATATGGTGAAATCATTGACTGATTATATAAAAAAGGCTATTAATATTTAATTATTTTAAAATCGGGAGATGAAACATGATAAAAAAATTATGTTGCCTTCTGGTTATTATTTATCTGTCGCTTCTTGCCGTTGCCGCCCCTGCCTCTCTTGAACCACTCTCGCCGCAGGATGCCCAATACCTATATCCGGTCAAATATATTTCATTCAACGGCTATAAAGTTGCCTATATTGATGAAGGTCAGGGCCAGCCGGTGATATTCGTTCACGGAGTTTCGGCAACTCTGGCAAGTTTCAATAATCTTTTTCCTGATATGATTAAGAGAAGTTACCGAATCATCGGAATTGATCTGCTTGGTTATGGCAAAAGCGATAAACCAGACATTAATTATTCAATAGATTTGCATTCTCAGACGCTGCTTGCTTTGGTTAAACAACTTCATTTGACAAATGTTGTCCTGGCCGGACATTCCATGGGGGGAGCTGTCAGCTTAAGCGCAACAATTAGAGAACCGGAGTTGGTTAAATCATTGATACTTCTTACACCGGGCGGTCTGACATCGTATCCGGTACCGGTGAAGTTCTTATTTAAAATATTTTATGGCATAGCATTTGGAAATCGTTTTTCGGATTTGGATAAAGCCAGGAAATATTACAGGGAATCAGTTTATTCCTGGAATCCGGCGATGGATGATTTTTTAAAAACCAGGGAAAGGATGATGATTCATCCGGAATGGTTGAAGGTGCAAAAAACAATCAGGGAGAGCGCCATCTCTGTGCTGGATATTGATAAGGAAATATTACCGAAAATTAGCGGGATAAAAATTCCCGTGCTGGTCTTGCTGGCAGCCAATGATAAGCTGGTGTCAGCTAAAGAAGTAAAAAGAAATATCGAAAAAAGAACTAAAAAATGGGAAATTGAAATATTTGAAAAATGCGGTCACCTGATTCAGTATGATCAGCAGGAAAAAACCATCCGCAGCATGATTGATTTTCTGAAAAATCATGACTAAAAGATAATCGGCCGGCTATTTACCTGATAAACAATTCAACAGCAGTTTGGCGATTCCCTGTCCGGTCCGGTATTCTTTTCCCCGCAGCAGGAGCTTTTCTACCTGCAGATCTTGTAACTGCTGTGGCTGCATAGACAGCGGATTTTTATTTAAAATAACCATGTCGGCGATTTTTCCCGCCTCCAGAGTTCCCCTTTGCCCGTCGTCGAAACTCATCCATGCGGCATTGGCCGTGAAAAGCTTGAGCGCATCGGCGATGGCAATGGATTGTCCGGAAATAATATTGTTGCAGGCGCAAAAAATCCCTTCAATGGGATCAGGCAGTGTGCAGGGAGCGTCAGAACCGCCGCTGACCATTATGCCCATTTCCAGCATTTTTTTCAGGGGATTGAGATGCTGAACTCTGCTTCCCAGAATATTTTCCAGATATTCCGGGGGCTCCAGATTCCAGCGGATAAATGCCGGTTGTGCGGCTATGCCTAAGCCCAGTTTTGCCGCTTTTTCCAAACCCTCTTCCGTGGGCAGGCAGGCATGAATTATAATATGGCGATGATCGGCGCGCGGGTAATCTTTCAATGCTTCGTCAAAGGCATTAATCGCCTGATTAAACGCAGCATCGCCGATGGCGTGCATTGCCACCTGCAAATGAGCTCGATTGGCCTTTTTGACAAAATTATTAACATCTTCCTGGTGATAAAAAAGAATTCCCCGATTGACGGGATTGCTCAAATATGGTTCTGTGAGAGCGGCATCCATTGAACCGAAACAGCCGTCCAGCGCTGTGGCAAAGCAGCCGCCGATACGCGGCAGTTTACGCTTTAAAACTTTTTCGACTTCCAGAGTTTGAAAGAACAGCCGCACTGCAAAGGGATTGGCTAAGCCCCGGGCGACAACACGCATTAAATCCACATCCAGATCACGGGGGAAACCGACGCCTTCCGCAGTGTGAGTCATGCCGATTCCTTTGTCAGCCAGAAAATCAAAGCCCTGTAATGAATTTCTCAGTAATTTAATAAGCGGTACTTTTTTTGTGATAAAATCGGTTGCGGCAAAAAATGCCTCTTGATAGAGCTGGCCGGTACCGGAATGAAAGCCGCGCAGAGAACGGATTTTTTCCGGTAGCATTTTCAACAGCGCAGCATTGTTTACCGAAGCATGACCATCATACTTGATAAGCATGACCGGCATCCGGGGAAAAGCGCGGTTGAGATCAATTTTCTCAATGAGTCTTTTTTCCCTCACATTATGAGCGGAAACACCAAATCCCAGCACATAGTCGGGTTTATTTTGTTCGATATACAGTTCGATTAATTCAATTATTTCGGCAAGAGAGCGGGCCTCGCGCAGATCAAGCGTGGAGGCGAAAAAAGCGTAAGAGGAATAATGCAGATGAGTGTCGGCAAAAGCCGGCAGCAGAGCCTTTTCACCCAGCGCTATTTTCGACAGATTCCTGTATTCTGCGGGAAGTTCGTTGCCGGAAAAACGGATTATTCCGTTATCTTCTATCAAATAACGGTGAACGGAATTATCGCGATTGCAGGTAACGATATTTCCTTCATAAATATTCATTCTTTATAAATACATTAAATTCTTGCAATTTTCAATATTTTCAAGATAAATATCGCTTAATAAATATTCAAAGGAAAGCTGTCTTTAGACTTTAATATTATGGAGTCAATTTGGTGAGGCTGACTAACACAATGAAAAATGTCAGGTCTTTTTTTATTTTACTGGCGCTGCTTTTGCTGCCCTCCTGTATTTTTTTCAAATCGGCCACCAAAGAATTCAACTTAACTGCCGGCGCGAGAAATATTCAATCGGGACAGGCGCTGCTTGTTGTTGAACAAAGTTCGCTATTCTTTACCAGAACAAAGGTCTATTCTCTGGAAAAAATCAATGGTGAATGGCGGGAAGCGATTCCACCTGTAAACGCTACGATAGGAAGGAATGGTTTTGCGCCAAAGGGTGAAAAAAGGGAAGGGGACGGCCGGACACCATCGGGCATCTATACGCTGGGAACGGCCTTCGGATACGAAGAAAAGGTGAGCACTAAAATGCCCTACCGGCAAGTTCTTCCGGATGATTTATGGGTTGATGATATCAATGCTCCCGATTACAATCGCTGGGTCAAACAAAACAATACCACAGCAAAGTCTTTCGAAAAAATGAGAAGAGACGATATTCTCTATAAATACGGAATTGTCATCGAATATAACACCAACCCTGTAATCAGTGGTTACGGCAGCGCGATATTTTTTCATGTCGGGGAGGGAAATAACATGAAAACATCAGGTTGCGTCGCTGTTTCCGAGGTGGATATAAAGAGAATACTGAGCTGGCTTGATCCGCAGCAAAAACCGTTGATAGTTATGGGGAAAGAAAATGAAATAATGAGGTCTTGGCAATGAAAAGACTATTTCTGCTTATCGCCGCTTTATTAATTATGCATTTTATATCTTTCATTGGTCTCTGTGCGGAAATAAGCAAAAGACCGGATAGCTTTGTTGATATTCAGGAAGTGATTCCCGATGTAGAAATTGATATCCGCTATTATGGCGATCATAATTTTCTTGGCGCCCGGGTGGATGGTTATAATGCTCCTAAATGCTTTCTGACCAAAGAGGCGGCGACGGCGCTGGCCAACGTGCAGAAGGATTTAAACAAATTTTCGTTGAGCATAAAAATTTATGACTGTTACCGGCCGCAACGCGCCGTCAATCATTTTGTCAAATGGGCCAGAGAAATTAACAATAAAAAAACAATGAAGGAATTTTATCCGACTGTGGATAAGAGAAATCTTTTCCGCGACGGCTATATTGACGCCAAATCCTCCCACAGCCGCGGCAGCACGGTTGATTTAACAATTGTTCCCCTGCCTGTCCCACTTCAGGCAAAATACGTTGCAGGACAAAAACTATCTGCCTGCTATAAGCCTGCAGACAAACGCTTCCGTGACAACAGTGTGGATATGGGAACCGGTTTTGATTGTTTCCATGAGCTTTCCCACACGCATAATGCCGCCATCGGTTATCAGCAACGACTCAACAGGATGCTGCTCAAAACATTGATGGAAAAGCACGGTTTCCGCAATTATCATAAAGAATGGTGGCACTATACACTTAATGATGAACCATTTCCCGACACATATTTTGATTTCCCCGTTGAGTAACCACATTGGATAAATAATATGAAAATCAATTTGCCGCCATTTATCCGGGCCTATGGTTTTTCCCTGCTATTGCTGATTTCGGTTATCAGCGGCGCGATTATCGGAATTTGCTGCGGAAAGGAAGCCGCCTCCCTTAAGCCTTTTGGCGATATCTTTCTTAATCTTCTTTTTACCGCGGTTGTTCCCCTTGTCTTTTTTTCCATTTCTTCCGTTGTGGCAACTATGGAAAATATCCGGCGTCTGGGAAAAATATTGTCAGCCATGATGCTCGTATTTATCGTGACAGGAATTATCGCTTCGGCTGTTATGTTGACGGGGGTATTACTATATCCTCCGGCAGACGGCATCAATATTGATCTGGCGGCAAAAGACAATATTGAACAATTGCAAGCCTCAGAACAAATCGTAAAAGCTTTTACGGTTGACGATTTTTACCGCATTTTTTCCAAAAACAACATGCTGGCGCTGATTATTTTTTCGTTGCTGGTCGGCCTGGCGACTTCGGCTGCCGGCACAAAGGGCAAACCTTTTGCCGGTTTTCTGTCTGCAGGCAATGAAGTGATGACGAAACTGATATCCTTCATCATGCTTTATGCTCCCATTGGTCTTGGAGCATATTTTGCCTATCTGGTCGGGGTCTTTGGCCCGGAATTGCTGGGTTCGTACGCCAGAGCCATGACCATCTACTATCCAATCGCAATTTTATATTTCTTCATAGCATTTTCTTTTTATGCATATCTGGCGGGTCAAAGCAATGGCTTGCGCAAATTCTGGGCTAATATAACACCGGCTGCCTTGACAGCTCTGGCCACTGGCAGCAGTATGGCTACCATCCCGACAAACCTTGCGGCAGCCGGCAAAACAGGCGTTCCCGAAGATATCCGGGATGTGATTATTCCCGTCGGAGCATCAATGCATATGGAAGGCTCCTGTCTGGCGGCAGTATTAAAAATCGCTTTCCTTTTCGGAATTTACCAGATGGATTTTTCCGAAGCGTCAACGATAACCACCGCTTTGGCAATTGCGCTCTTAACCGGAGTGGTAGTCAGCGGTATTCCCGGCGGCGGTATGATTGGCGAACTGCTGATTATTTCTTTCTATGGTTTTCCACTCGCAGCCTTTCCGATTATTACGATGATCGGAACCCTGGTTGATCCGCCGGCGACAATGATTAACGCTGCAGGCGATAATGTCGCCAGCATGGTTGTCGCCAGAATGCTGGGCGGTAAGAATTGGATGGGGAAGTATGGCTAAAATAAATTGCGAATGTGCGTTCCTCAGTGTAAAAATTAGTATCTTCCCATAGAGTATCAGGGAATAGAAGTGGCAGGCAGGCTTCTCATCGGTAACGCACCACGCATATTGTGGCGAAGATCATCTTGACACTCAAGACTATAGTTCCTATATTAAATTTATATCAAAACATATTCTTATCAAAAACGATAAGAGGTGACGAACAGTGGAAATTGATCAAATCAATTCAGGAAAAGTTCTGTCCGTTCGCAGCAGTGTAGTTGATATTCACTTCCCGGTTGCTCCTCCAATTCGTAATGTCCTTAAGGCTGGTGATAACGAACAGGTGATTATCGAAGTATTTACCCAGCTGGACAACAATACCGTCAGGGGTGTTGCCCTAACGCCAACACAGGGTCTGGCCAGAGGTTCACTGGTTACTGACACGGGTAAACCCTTTGAAGTCCCGGTAGGCAAAGAACTTTTAGGAAGAGTCTTCAATGTATTCGGACAGACAATTGATAAAAAATCCCCGATCACAGGTGGCGACTGGCGTTCGATTCATCGGATACCGATTCCCCTGCGCGATCAATCTACCGTATCGGAGATTTTCGAAACGGGAATAAAAGCCATTGATGTTCTGGCGCCATTGGAGCGAGGAGGCAAAGCAGGTCTTTTCGGTGGAGCAGGTGTCGGTAAAACTGTTCTTATCACGGAAATGATTCATAATACTGTCAGCGGACATGAAGGGATGAGTATTTTTTGTGGCATCGGTGAGCGCTGTCGGGAGGGGGAGGAACTTTACCGCGAGATGAAAGAGAGCGGTGTGCTGGGCAATACAGTGATGGTTTTCGGCCAGATGAACGAGCCGCCGGGAGCGCGGTTCCGCGTGGGACACGCCGCCCTGACGATGGCTGAATATTTCCGGGATGATGCCAAACAGGATGTTTTGCTCATGATTGATAATATCTTCCGCTTTATTCAGGCCGGCATGGAAGTGTCCGGTCTTTTAGGACAGCTCCCCTCGCGTCTGGGATACCAGCCGACTCTGGCCACGGAACTGGCCGAACTCGAAGAGCGAATCTGCAACACAAAAACAGGTGCAATTACCTCTATTCAGGCAGTCTATGTGCCGGCGGATGATTTTACCGATCCTTCGGCTGTCCATACTTTTGGCCATCTCTCGGCGACGATAGCACTTTCACGCAAGCGGGCGAGTGAAGGGCTTTATCCGGCCATTGACCTTCTGCAATCCAGTTCGAAGATGATGATGCCGAATATCGCCGGTGAGCGCCATTACAAAATAGCCCAGGAAATTCGCAAGACTCTGGCGGTTTATGAAGACCTTAAAGATATTATCGCCATGCTCGGTATTTCCGAACTATCCCGCGAGGATCAACGTATTGTCCACAGAGCGCGCCGGTTGGAGAGGTTTTTTACCCAGCCTTTTTTTGTGACTGAACAATTTACGGGGACAGCTGGGAAAATGGTTTCGCGTGAAGATACCTTAAATGGCTGCGAAAGGATTCTCAATGACGAATTTGCTGAATATCCGGAACGCGCCCTCTACATGATCGGAACAGTAGACGAGGCTAAAATCAAAAATGTTGCTTAAGATTCTGCTGCCGGCAGAAATATTATTGGAGCAGGAGGTAATAAAGATTGTCGCCGAGGCGGAAAACGGCTCCTTCTGCCTGATGCCTAATCACATTGATTTTGTGGCAACACTGGCGCCGGGGATTTTTACGTATGAAAAGGCGGAAGGAGGCCAGGAGATATTGGCCATGGATGTGGGAACGCTGGTGAAAAAAGGGGCGGATGTCCTTGTCTCCACCCGCAACGCCGTGCGGGCGCCGGACTTGGTGAAATTAAAACAGGTTGTTGTGCAGCAATATGACATTTTGGATGAGCGCGAGAAGATGGTTCGTTCCGCTTCAGCTAAACTAGAGGCCAGTTTGATCAGACGTTTTGTAGAACTGAAGTAGTCAGGGCGAGGTAAAATATTCTGATGCTTTGAAGGTGATAACCCGGCGCATGCCGGGTCTTGCGAGCCTTGCATCCGGGCATTTTAAAACGAAGCTGCAAAAAAGTGATGATGAGGTTGGAACATGGTTGAGATAAAGCGCGCATCAAGTCAACGGCGCAGGCACCTTGCCGATCGATTTGCCGATAAAATGGCGAAAAAGGAATCACTGCGAATTAAGGGGCTTCGACATAAGGACGAAACGGTTTGGTTCGGTCTGGGAATGTTCGGGATTGTTGGCTGGGCAGTGGCAATTCCAACGCTCATCGGGATTGCTCTGGGCTTGTGGATAGACCGTACCTGGCCCAGCCGTTATTCCTGGGTATTGATGTTTCTGATAATCGGCATAGTTATTGGCTGTATCAATGCCGCCTACTGGGTGAGAAAAGTCCGGAAGACGATCGTTGAAGACGATGATGAATGAATTGAACATGATAACCACTATAATACTTTTTCTGGCTTTTATAGCAGGGCTGGTATTGGGTGCAATTTACTTTATTGCCCTCTGGCGAACAGTGAAGAAGCTTCCGGAAGCATCGCACCCCGTGCGTCTAATGTTGGGAAGCTTTGTTTTACGCATGACCGTAGCGCTGGCTGGATTTTACTTTGTCATGAGCGGACACTGGGAGCGGCTGGCCGTGGCGCTCATGGGTTTTCTTTTTATGAAAGTTATTCTTACACGCCGTCTGGGGATGAATAAGTCAGATTAGAATTCCAACCGATCTTTATGGGCAGGAGAGGTTATGGAAATCGTCGGCATAAATCAAATAAGCCCGGATCAAGTCATCCTCTGGAGTTGGAGTTTTATCACTGTAAACGTAACCATTGTCTATACATGGCTGGTTATGGCCATTCTGATAATTGTCTCTTTATTGGTAACGCGTAATCTATCCCATGATATTAATGTTTCGCGCTGGCAGCATTTTCTGGAAGTAGTTATTTCCGGTATCCGTGGCGAAATCAGGGAAATGAGTAAAAAAGATGCAGACAAATATATCCCCCTGATCGGTACTCTCTTTTTATTTGTTTGCCTTTCGAATGTGCTTGTTATTATTCCAGGGTTTGTTGCACCGACATCATCAATAACCACCACAGCCGCACTTGCCCTTTGTGTATTCATTGCCGTTCCTTTCTACGGTATATCAAGTAACGGTCTTTTTCATTATCTTAAGGAATATTTTCAACCGAATTTTATCTTTTTCCCGTTTCATGTGATTGGT
>JAKLDS010000014.1 GCA_022703375.1 Deltaproteobacteria bacterium
GCTCCGATAACTAATATGCGCATGATAATTCCCACCTCACTTATTTGAACGCACCTGTTCCGTGAGTAATTTTAATGTTTTGCAATTAGCATGCCCTGGAAAAAAGACACATTTCATTAAAAATTCCATCATTTATTAAATATCTTGATAAAAAAATAAAATTCTTTATAGTTCTGCTAAAGTATTTCACAGTATTACCGATTTAGTAAGTGAAAAGGTTTATCAAGGAGGAAGTATGACCATATCTCCCTATCAGGTGGAAAGTGTTATAAACGCTTACACCAGGCAAAATAAGATGAAAGTCGCTCATGCAGTACCAAAAGAAACAGCTCCTGAAGGGAAGTACCGTGATATAGTTTCATTATCTGTCAAAGAGGAACAAAAAAAGGTATCTGAAACTGATGGCTGAGAATGTGCTGGCAGTGAAAACCTGCAAGGGAAAGAAAAAAATCCTCATTGTTGATGATTATTTACCCACCAGAAGATTAATCATTGATGCCTTAAATCAAACAGAACTTTATGAAATCAGCGAAGCGGAAAATGGCGAGGAAGCTCTGCGCATTTTTGCCACTGATAATTTTGAGCTGGTAATCAGCGATATCATGATGCCGGGGATGAGCGGCATGGAGTTGCTCAATAGAATCAAAGAAAAAAATTCCTCAACGGCCGTAATTATGATAACCGGCAATCCCACAACCGATCTTACTGTTAACGCAATTAAAAAAGGCGCTGTTGATTTTTTAACCAAGCCTTTTGATATTGATGATTTGCTCTATAAAGTTGATATCCACTTACGGGAAAAGGCTATTCTGGCTAATAATGAGGAAGAGGAATCACGCATAGTTGAGCAGAAAAAAATCTTGGACAGAACAGCGCATATATCAAAACAAAGCTACATATATGATTCGATAGAAGATTCTCCTCTTAATAATGACGCGATATTTGAAAAGATAGCCGAATTGGCTTTAAAATTAGTAGATGGAGAAGTCTGCGCTATTTTATTTTTTGACGAACGCGATAATGAATTCCATCCGAAAATCGTTAAAGGCGAAAGCGCTGAGTTGTACGCAAATTCCATGTATAATCCTGCGTTGAAAATGATTTTTAATGACGTTATTGAGCGCAAGGAAGCTATTATTTTTAATTCCAATGAACATCTGGAAATAGCGCCTTCGATAATCTGCTCGCCATTGATGATTCGTAATTCCATCCTCGGTATTTTAAGCATTCGTAAAAAGAAAAATCGTGAAATATTCAGTAAGAACGATTTACACCATATTCTCAGCCTGACCAAAAGAGCCTCTTTGAATCTGGAAAACAAGATTCTCTACGAAAGTATTTATTCCAATATAATGGATACGCTGAAATCACTGATTTCTTCAGTTCAAGCTCGTGATCATTATACGGAAGAGCATTCCGTGCGGGTGACGGATCTTTCGATAAAGATAGCAACTGCCATGAGCTGTTCCCGGCAAGAAATAGAAAGTATAAGAATTGCCGGAATCCTTCATGATGTCGGAAAAATAGCAGTTCCGGACAGCATTTTGCTGAAACCCGACAAACTGACGCCGGAAGAATATAACGTTATCAAAAATCATCCCACTATTGGCGAAAATATTCTAAAACCTGTCATGTTGCTGGAGAAAGAAAGAAAAATAATTGAATATCATCATGAAAGATGGGATGGACTGGGCTACCCGACGGGAATCGCCGGCAAGGAAATACCTTTTTTAGCAAGAATATTAACAGTCGCTGATTCTTATGATGCGATGACCAGTGACAGACCGTATCGTCTCGGGATGAGTCTGGAAAAAGCCATATCAGAGATGAATTATAATAAAAACAAGCAGTTTGATGGTGATGTAGTTGAAGCTTTTATTAAAATCCTGACTTAACAAGTTAATTATTCCTGACGTATAATCATTCAACCAGTAGGTGGCATGCAAATTGTTACTTCTGCTACATAAAGGGAGGTAATATTGCTTTGACAATAGAAAACAGAACAGATTTATTGCGAATAACCAGCAGGGAACCTTCCGTTTCCACAAAAACAAGAGATAAAGCAGCAATAGCTTCCGACAGCTTCAATAATCTGCTGATTGATTATATTAATAATTCTAAAATTACTCCATCTAATCAACTTGTTAACTTGCCTTTGGACAAAAAGCAAATAGATATTCTGATTAACATTGTTCAGATAAAAATGCATCGTCAATTATTGGCAGTTTTTTTAAAAAATGAAGCAGAAATAGATTCATTATCGTCAAATTTTAAACATAATCTCTCTGACACGGATTTTTTAAACAGACAAAAAGCGTCAAATAATTGTCAAGAAGTGCCAAAAAATAATGATTATTTTAAAGAGGGTAAGCTGGAAGCAATCGTTCATAAAGCGGCAGAAAAATTTTCAGTTGACTCAAAATTGATTTCTTCAGTAATCCGTGCTGAAAGTGATTTTAATAATAAAGCTACTTCCGCCAAAGGAGCAATGGGGTTAATGCAATTAATGCCGGAAACAGCTAAGGATCTGGGAGTGAAAAATGCCTATGATCCGGAAGAAAACATTATGGGTGGAACGCGTTATCTGAAAATGCTCCTTAATCGTTATGAGAATAATGTAAATCTGGCTCTTGCCGCCTACAACTGGGGCATGGGCAATCTGGAAAAAAATCCGGATAATCTGCCTGAGGAAACGTCAAAGTATATTTCCCGTATTAACCGGTATTTAACAGATTATAAAAAATCAGCTTAGACTATAAGCTCCTTTTATAAGAAAATATCTCGAATTTTAAATGAATATATTATAGAAGAACGCATATATATTAGCCGGGGTTGGAGGAGTTATGCGGAAAATAATGCTTTTATTCATCACATTATTAATACCATTATTGGTGGGTATGGGTAGTGGCGCTCCGGGTGATATCCCCAAAACACCAAAAAACTTTTCGGTTACGTATATTGATCAGTCAGACATATCAACGGATTGCACCGAGGCGAGCATCGCCGGAAAAATTTTTCTGGAAGGAAAAAAAGGGGAGGGTACCTATACCGTATCTTTTGAAAACATCAAAAGCGTTATCTTTCTCAGTAAAAACGGTTTTTTAACAGGTTCCATAAAAATGAAAGATGGCGGATATGTGGAAATAATTATTAATAAAGACCAGAAAGCTTACGGACGGACTAAATACGGCTCTTTTCAGATTAAATTAATTGATTTGAAGAAAATGATTTTTCCGTGATTATTAATAATAAAGGCCGGATTAATCATTAAGAAGAACCCGGCCTTCAATTGATGAACAATTACTTATGTAGCCTTCTTGACAAAACCGGAGCGAATGCAGCGTGTGCAAGCCTTAATTCTTTTTACTGCTCCGGACTTTTCATCAACACAACGTAATTTCTGCAGATTCGGATACCATGTTATTCTGGTCTTATTATTAGCATGACTGACATTGTTGCCAATGGACGGTTTCTTGCCGCAAACTTCACAAACACGAGACATGTTAAAATCCTCCTAAAAAAGTGAGTCGTTACTAAACCATAAGAAGTTATTTTGCAAGCATTTTTTTTACAATAAAAATCATTTTTATCTGGTTATTTTCGATAACAGAATGAATATGCCGATAAATAACACGGCCAGGATAACAATAAATAAAACACCGTATTGGTGTACCTCGGTTAAACTGTTGTACCAGGCCATAATATTGTCCCAGTGTTCAATTAAAATAGCTTTTACATTTTCCATTACAAAAACACCCCCACTGGATGCATTATGTTTTAAAAACAAGATAAAGTCAAAGGCTGTTATTTCATTGTCTGAGGTTGACCCGTACTTTCCAAAACCCGCAGCCACAGATTGCCCTTTGGATCAATGCGGCGGCGGGTCGCTGCAGCGCTGATCGGCAAATGCACATATTCATCCTTCATCAGTGCGACGAGGAGGCCTGTTTTACCGGCCATGCCGGCATGAACGGCATATTGCCCCAGAGAACTGCAGTAAATGCTGTCGGAAGCATTGGCCGGAACGGAACGAATCATGTAACTTGGTTCAATATACTTTAAGTTTATTTCCAGTTCATTTTTCCGGAAATGGTTCTCAATTTCATTTTTAAGAAATATTCCTATGTCATGCAGTCGGATATTTCCGGAGGGGTCGGTTTCCGAATGCTCATCGGCTGTTCTGAGATATTCCTGGCCGGCGCCTTCGGCAACCAGGATAACGGCATGGCCGCGCAATTTGATACGTTGCTGCAGCACTGATAAAAAGCCATTTTTACCGGCAAGGGCAAAGGGCGCTTCAGGAATAAGCACAAAGTTAACGTCATTTTGGGCCAGCGCCGCGCTGGCGGCGATATGGCCGGAAAGCCTGCCCATGATTTTTATCAGTCCGATGCCGTTGAAAGCGCCTTTGGCTTCTACATGAGCGCAGCGAATTGCTTTAACTGTCTCCGAGATGGCCGTATCAAAACCAAATGATTTTTCAATCAAATTAAGATCGTTATCAATTGTTTTCGGAATTCCGACAATGGCTATTTTGAGATTCTGCCGGGCAATTTCCTGAGTCAGCTGAGCTGCGGCGCGCATGGTGCCATCGCCGCCAACACAAAAAAGAATATTGATATTTAAGTTTTCCAGCGCTGCCGCCAGCCGGGGAATTTCCTGATGGCCGCGCGAACAGGAAAGAATACTGCCGCCGATACTGGTAATGTCTTTTACGATATCGGGACTAAGCTGCACCGGTTTATGGGCGTAATCCGGATTTAAACCGCGAAATCCGTATTTAATGCCAATAATATTTTTAACGCCGTAACGGAAGTAGAGCCCCATGGTTATCGAGCGAATGACGTCATTGATTCCCGGGCATAATCCGCCGCAGGTAACAATGGCCGCTTTTGTTTTGGCGGGATCAAAAAAAATATTTTCACGCGGACCTGCCAGTTCCACGGAAAGAGGAATTTCCTGACTGTCCCGACAGGAATTGTATCCGTCCAGGGTGGAGTCGAATAATATTCTTTTGCTGTCTTCGACATAACCGGATATGCCGGGCGGAGAGTGAATACATCTTTTGCCCAAATCTGTTATTGATAAATCGAAACAATTTTCTTTCATGTGCTATTTAGCCTTGCCGATGACGCAGGATGCGGCATTCATGCCGGAAATGATTTCCCCTTCAAATCCGTTATCCCCGAACAATGAGGCTCCGCTGAGATAGACATTTTTATATCTTGTTTTGTTATTGGCAGCGGAAAATCCGGTAATAAACGAACTTTTCAACTGATATTTCGGGCTGACCACTTCTTTTTGTTTTCTGGATAGGGCAATTGATTTTTCAATATCCAGCATTTCAATGTTTTCCTTCAGAAAGGGGAGAAAGAACTCCAGGTTATCCTGAATTGATAAAGCCGTTGCCTGCAGACTTTCTTCCGACCATGACTCAGTATCAGCGGGCAGAAATACAGTGGCGGTCAGGGCAATCTTGTCTTTGGGCGCCAGGGCTTCATCTTCCGGCATACTGGCTGCCAGAATAATCATATTGTTGTCATGGATATTTTTATTCTCATTACAAATTACCGCAACATGGCGGGACATTTTTTCCGGCAGGCATTTTTCCGGTATTCCCAGGTGAATGGTAAAGGGCAGATATTTAATTTTCGCGGGCCGCAGCCAGTCGGAAATGCTGATAAATTTTTTTTCTCCTTTAAACACAAGATTGAATGCTTCCGATTTATTGCTGATAATTAAATTCTTTGCCGGCATGGCGGCCAGTGTTCCGTCTTCCCGAAGCACTTCCACTTTAGCAATCCGGTCATTATTAATGTTCTTGATATCGCTATCAGTCAGATAAGTCCCGCCGGTATTAAGAAAGCTCTTCAGTATCGCTTTGTAAAAAACCTGTATGCCACCCTGAAAATAATAAACGCCGCGCAGAGGAGCGGCAAACAAATAAAAGGAAGAGAACGCGTTAAGTTGATTTTCCAGACAGGAAAGCATGGCAAGTTGTGCTTCAAAAACTCTATGCAGGGAAGTGTTTCGGGCAAGGAATTTTTTCAGTTTTCCGGTAATCAGTTTCTGCTTAAAATAATAGGGCAGCAGTTTTAAATAATGATAGGCATCCTTGAATGAAGAAGGCTGGACAAAGGGATGCGACCGAAACCAATGTTCGAAAAGCGGAGTGTATTTATAAACGGCTGAATAAATATTGTATATTTCATTTTCATCTTCCGGGAATTCTCTGACCAGTTCGGCGACAAGAGGTTCAATCTCATTGAAAATATCTATTCTGTGACGGGGAAGAATAACCTGAAAGGCGGGATTTAAAAGAAGGCAGTTTCTTTCCAAAACGGGAATATCGAGCTCGGCCAGGAGAGCAAGACAGGTTTGATTAACTCCGAAACCGGTTGCGGGTAAAGGATCGAGGTTAAAGGTGAAGCCGCCGATTCGGCATGATCCGCAGTAATCATTGCCGGCAATTAACGCCGTATTCACGCCATAACGCTGAGCCATTGCGGCCGCTACATAAGAAGATAAATCTTCGCCAATGACAATCAAATCGTGCATTATCATTTCACCTCGCATCTTTAATGCGGACTTTGCGCCCCTGAATATCTATTCTTCCCTCGGCATAATATTTAATGGCCAGCGGATATATGCGATGTTCTTCCTGCAGGATGCGAGCGGCCAGCGTATCTTCGGTGTCATCGTCATGAACGGGAACAACGCTTTGAATAATAATCGGGCCGGAATCAATGCCCTCATCAATAAAATGAACCGTACAGCCGGAAAACTTGACACCATAATCAAGAGCCTTCTTCTGGGCATGGATTCCCGGAAAGGAAGGCAGCAGGGCGGGGTGGATATTCACAATTCTCTGCGGGAAAGCATTGAGAAAAACCGGTGTCAGCAGTCGCATGAAGCCAGCCAGCACAACCAGTTCAACATTACTGGTTTTTAAAATCCTGATAAGTTCCTGATCGAACTCCTCCCTGTTTTGAAAATTATCGTGTTCCAGAATATTCCAGGGGAGGCCATGTTTTTTCGCGCGTGTTATAGCATAGGCATCCGGTCTGTTGCTGATGACAGCTTTTATTTCAGCGGGCAGAGATTTGTTTTCTATATTATCAATAATGGATTGGAGGTTGGAACCACTGCCGGAAACCAGCACCCCGATATTCAATAAATCAGCCATAATCCGCAATCAATTATCCGAGAAACTGACCAATTCCTGATTTTTATTTCTTTTTTCCACTACACCCAGCAGATAAGGTTTTTCGCCAAGCACTTCGAGCCTTTCCATAACTTCCCGGCATTCTTTTTCTTCAACTACAATAATCATTCCGATACCCATATTGAAAACGCGGAACATTTCTTTTTCTTCCACATTGCCGATTTCCTGAATGATATTAAATATCGGGGGAATATCCCAACTGTTCCTGGTTATGACGCAGCGGCAGACATCAGGAATTACACGCGGGATATTATCATAAAAACCACCGCCGGTGACATGGACGAGTCCTTTTATATGAAAGCTCTTAAAAAGGTTCAGCAAAGGCTTCACATAGATGCGCGTCGGTTTCAGCAGCTCAAGCCCGACAGTCTCATCAAGTCCGGCTATCCTGTCCGTAACATGAAGTTTTCCCTTGTCCAGCAGAACTTTTCTGGCCAGAGAAAATCCATTGCTGTGGAGACCCGAAGAGGCCAGACCGATAATATGATCATGCACGCGGACAGAAGATCCATCAATCAGCTTGTCAGCCTCCACAAAACCGACACAAAAGCCGGCCAGATCATATTCACCTTCGCGGTAGAAACCCGGCATCTCAGCTGTTTCACCGCCGATTAAAGTACAGCCCGCCTGTTTGCAACCCTGGACAATTCCGTTAATGATATTGACGCTTTTTTCCATCTCGATTCTTCCCGTTGCCAGATAATCAAGGAAAAATAACGGCTCCGCTCCCTGCACGACGACATCATTGACGGACATGGCTACGAGATCAATGCCGATGGTATCGTGCTTATCAACCAGTTGGGCAACTTTTAGTTTGGTACCGACGCCATCCGTCGAGGAAACGAGAATCGGATTCTTCAGTTTAGCCGAATCGAAACGAAACAAACCGCCGAAGCCGCCAATACCGGAAACAACTTCCTTGCGGGCAGTGGTTTTAATCAACGGCTTAATTCGTTCGATAAAACTATTGGCATTATCAATATTGACGCCTGCGTCTTTGTAGGTAGCTCTTTTTTTCATATAATCTCCATCTATTAAGATTAAATAATTTAGAATAAAATTATGGCTGCTGATGTAACTTAAATCGGAACTTAAGTCAATCACTGCTTGCTTAAACAGGATATATTTGTTAACAGAATACACCAATTTATTTGAAATAATTGCATTTGTTCATTTCAACCCGGACGGTTAAGTCAATGGAAACTTTGCAGGCGATTATTAAAAAGATTGAACAGCCGCTCCAATTCGCTTCCCGGGATAGTTCCAAAAATTTAGCGCAGATAAAAAATCTGGGCAAATCACTGCTCAATCTTCTGGCGATGCTTAAAAGCTCATTGCCGCAGCTGAGTGAAAACGACGCTTCCGTCATTACCGATAATTTAACACAGGTATTTTCTGATTTCGACCGGCAAAAACTTGAACTGAGAAAAAACAAACTGGCAGAGGCGCTGCCTCTTCTCGAGAAACTCAAAATTTCTATTGCGGCAATTCCGGCAACCGGCGAATCTCTCAAGATACATGATGAACAAACCCTGCTGAGGATAAGCGACATAAAAGAGGCTTTGGCGAAACTGAGTCTGCCAGTACAGTATTTAAAAGGTGTAGGGCCAAAGATGGCTTTGCGTTTTGCCGCAAAAAAAATCATGAGCGTCGAAGACATGATTTATTTCCTTCCCCGTGCCTATGAGGACAGAAGAGAGATAAAGAAAATAAACCGGCTGGAAGCGGATAAAAAACAAACGATTATGGGAATTGTCGTGAGCGCAGAATATAAATATTACGGCCGCAGACGTATTCTGGAAGTTGCTGTAAGCGACAATACGGCAATTATCACGGCCAAATGGTTTAAAGGCCGCATGTCCTATCTGACAGGAATCTTTAAAAAAGGAACGAAAGTAATTTTTACCGGCAATGTTACCTCAAATTATCTCCAGAAAATAATGATTCATCCTGATTATGAAATAATGGATGAAAATGACAGCGATAATCTGCTCAATTTCAGAAGAATTGTACCTGTTTATTCGGAAACAGAAGGGCTGCATCAGAAATACATTCGCAAAATAGCATTTCACGCGCTGGAAAATTATGCCCGTTATGTGGTATCACCGCTGCCGGCTGATATCTGTCGGAAACGCCTGTTGCCAGGCATTCACGAGGCATTGCTTTCCGTCCATTTCCCGGAAAATGATAAAAATCCGGATGAATATAACAGCATTCGTTCTGAGGCGCATCGCCGCCTCATTTATGATGAATTTTTCTTTTTTCAGCTCGGTATGGCCGTGAAAAAGACCGGACGCATTCTGGACAGAGGCATTGCTTTTTCGATTGGTAAAAACAGCCTGTTATCTCAATATTATAAGCTGTTACCTTTTACATTAACAATTGCGCAAAAAAGAGTTATCGCGGAAATTCAGAATGATATGGCTAAGACTACCGCCATGAATCGCCTTTTGCAGGGTGATGTGGGCAGCGGAAAAACAATAGTCGCCATGTCAGCCATGGTTACAGCCTGTAACAATGGTTATCAGGCCGCGCTGATGGCACCTACGGAAATCCTCGCCAAGCAACATTACCGCAATATCAGCGGCTGGGCTCAGGCGATCGGCCTGAAGGCGGTTTTGCTGACCGGCGCCATGAACACGGCAGAAAAAAAAGAAACCCTCAATCTAATCAACACCGGAAATGCTGATATAATAATCGGCACACACGCTCTGATTCAGGAAGATGTTAATTTTCACAAGCTCGGTTTTGTCGTTGTGGACGAACAGCACCGTTTTGGTGTCCTGCAAAGAGCTGTCCTGCGTAATAAGGGGATTAACGCCGATGTCCTGGTGATGACGGCAACGCCTATTCCCCGCACCCTGTCCTTGACCGTTTACGGAGATCTGGATGTTTCTGTTATTGACGAAATGCCCCCGGGTAAATTGCCGGTGAGCACCCTGGTAATGGCTGAAAACAGACGCGATAAGGTTTATCAGATGATTGCCGCTGAACTTGAAAAGGGAAATCAGGCTTTCATAGTTTATCCGCTGGTCGAACAATCGGAAACTCTGGATTTGAAGGATGCCACCAATATGGCTGAACATCTGCAAAATGATGTTTTCCCTGATTACAAGCTGGGTTTGATTCACGGCAGGATGAAGGATAAGGAAAAAGAATCAGTCATGAATGATTTTCAGGAAAATAAAATTAATATTCTTGTTGCCACAACGGTAATTGAAGTGGGAATAGACATACCGCGGGCGTCACTGATGGTTATCGAGCATGCCGAGCGTTTTGGCCTTTCACAGTTGCATCAACTGCGGGGAAGGGTAGGAAGACGCGAAATTCCTTCCACCTGTATTTTACTTGCTGATTATGCCCGTTCGGATATCTCGCGCCGCCGGTTAAAAGTAATGGAAAAAACCGGCGACGGTTTTTTACTGGCCGAAGAAGATCTTGCCATTCGCGGCCCGGGTGATTTTCTGGGCACAAGGCAATCAGGCCTGCCGGATTTTCGTATTGCCAGTATCATCCGCGATGCCCGCATCCTGAACGAAGCCAGAGAAGACGCTTTCAGTCTGGTTGCTGCTGACCCTCTACTGGAAAGACCTGAACATCTGCTGCTGCGTGAAACACTTATCTGGAAATGGCAGGGCAAACTCGATCTGGCAAGAATTGGATAAAGTAATTATGCAAAGGGAAGAAGATAATCATCCTGTTAATTTCACTTACCCAGACAACCGGATTTTCCGCTGCCGCGTCCGGCGGTCTCCTCCTTGATAAGTTTATCTTTGGCAAAAGTCAAAGCATAAATAAAATCACCTTCGCCGCAATTATAACGCCAGACTTCCTTTTTGCGGACACACTTCTTTTTTGTTTTAATGCGGCCGGTTTTATCGCGTTGAGCAGTATATTCCTGATTATTTTCACAGACTGTCTCCCTGAAAGCCGGTTTTCCGCAGGCGGCAAGCACCTGAGCTTTGGTATCACCGGTTGTGACCATTTCTGAACCGCAGCGGAATGCCCGGACTTCGTCCGCTGAAATAATTGTGTAAATCAATATTGAAGATATAAACAACAAAGACATGGTCTTTTTCATTTTATTCCTCCTTTTTTAAAATCAGATACTCATATTTAAAGAGATCATAAATAAATTGGCGCAGAATTTCCTGCTCATCGGTATGGGCGGCAACCAGGCGCAGAGAGGTTTGCACACGGTCGTTAAAATCAGGTTCGAGAAAATCGGCAAAACAGCCGCGAGTGACCTGATAATTAAATCTTTCCGCGATTTTCTGCAAGAAGGAAAACTTGATGGTAAATTCATCATGTCCTTGCAAAGAAATTTTTTCGGGATTGTCATTTGTTTTCCATTCCATGGTTACTGCAAAATTCTCCGGCAGCAAAGCTTCGCAACTGTGTTCACTGAGATAAATATATTTAATTTCCGCCCGACACAATTTTTCCAAAACTTCCAGGGCGCCGATGTTAATATTTTCCCGGAGTGTCAGAGGCAATTGATAATTTTCACGGAAATATTTTAACCTTTCAACAGTGGAGATATCTGCCGCAGCATCGTTATTAACCTGATAAACAAACGTGGGAAAGTCACCCAGGTTTTCATTTAAAATAACAAGTTCAAAACCGGCAAGATAATCAGCGGACGCATCCATTATATCCATTTCCTGATACTTAAAATTGTAATTGCCCAGGGCTGCTTTTTGCCGCGATAAAAGAAAAGGTGAAATATCCAGCATAGTGGTTTTAAAGGAGGGATTGAGTGAGAGAAAATCGCGCATCAGGTACCCCATGCCGCCGCCGATTTCCAGAATGCTGGTAATTTCCGGCAGGGGAATTTGTCTGGCCAGAAAATGATAAAGCAATGACCCGAAGGAGCCGGGATGCTTCAGTGCTTTGCGGCAGGGGCTGTCGGGCGGTTCCAGGCTGTTGCAGACAGTCAGCTCCCAGCCCAGAGTTGTTAAGTCATTTTTATGATAATTGGCGGTAGTGTTTAAGTAGTAGCTCATAGTCTTTTTATTATTGGCCAAAGTATGATATTAAAATCAGCTTAATTAGGAAAGAAAAAAATAAGAGAGACTGTATGTCACAATATTCAGAAAAGCTTATCGGGCTCCTGCGCGCTGACTATCCGGATCTTTCCGGTTGGACGGTAGTTTGCGCGAGCGACAGGGCTGTTGATCCTGTGGAGAATATAATCAGCAGCGCTCTCGGCGGTATCCTGCCCAGAGTCGCAGGACTAAATTCCTATATAACCGAGAAGATCGCCTGCGTCTCCCAGCTGCAGCCGCTGCTGGGTGATGAACAGTTGCTTTATTTTATTGAGTTTCTGGCAACAAAATTTCCGGACAAAAAATATCCCGCCCGACATGCTGGTGCGCTTCTGCCGCTGATTGCCAAATTTGCGGAATATCAAATCAGCAGGAATACTATTTGCGGTGCGGAACGTTTTACCGAGGAAGAATGGCGGCGCCTCGAAGAATATCTGGCAATCGCCCGGGCTTTTCGCCAGTGGCTGAGCAAAAAGAAATTTTTCCTGCCGGAGCTCGAAGTTTCGCAACTTGATAAAATCATGCCCGGCGAAAAGGAAATATTCATCGGATTGCCGGGGATAACGCCTTTGACTGAGCGGTTCTATAAAAGAATCAATAAAGACAGGTTGTTTATCGAAAAACCGCTCTTCAGCCGGCAATTGTCCGCCGGAAACAATCTTCCCTTTGATTCGGCAAAAAACCTTGTTTTGTCTTTTGGCGGTGCGGTTGAATATTCGGACGGCGCAGGCATGGAATTAGTCAAGCTCGCCGGTCTTCCGGCCCTCGTTGATCTGGTTACAATGGAGGTTGGCAGTTTCCTTGCGGATCGCGGAGAAAAAGATCAAATGATGATATTTCTGCTCGATGAGTCCCTAACCTCAATGCTCTGGAACAGATCACTGCGGCAATTCGGCAGCGCCGTTAACCTGGCAGTCTGGCTGCCATTTACGACAACAGCGGCGGGAAGACGACTCGCGGCTGAGATAGATGAGGCGGAAAAATCAGGCCGCATACCCGATTTTAAGAGATTTGCCACAATCTGTGCGATGGAATTGGCAAAGAAAAGAGAAACCTATGTCCGCGAGGAATGCGAGGCGCTGGAGGCCGCCGTATCTTTTTCCACTTTGCTTGACGAATGGCAGGAAAGACTGGGAAAACATCTGACCGGCGCTGCGCAGATGCTTCTGCAAACACGAAAATTCCGCATAACGGGCAGCAGGACAGCGCCGATTCAGGTTGTCGGTTTCGGTCATATATCGGGAGAGAAGTTTCGCCGGGGATTAATCCTGCCGCTGGACAGCGGTGTCCTGCCGACACAGCCATATGAGGGGCCGTTCATCAATCCGGTGCACGTTCCCAAAATGCGTAAGACTTTGTTTGAATATGAGGATCTCGTTTTCCGGCAAATTCTGTTCCGGGGCGAGAAAATCAAAATAGTCGGTGTGAACGACCCGATACGGGAGCGAACTCCCGGCTTTTATCTGAATCTGCTCGCGCAGGAATTCGGTAAACAAATTACACCAATAATATTTAAAGAAACGCTGTCCGCAAGGCGAAGCATTAAAGCACCGGCCATACCTATTGATGCTGTTCTGCGGGATAAACTCAGAGATTTTACCTATTCATATTCCAGCCTGTCCAGAATACTGGCGTGTCCTTTTTTGTTCTACCATCAATACATTCTCAAAATCATTCCCCCTTTTTTTATGGATGATGACAAAAAAATTAATATGCGGATGGGCGAATTTGTTCACAAATTTCTGCAACAACTGGCGACCGTGGGCAAAAACAAGCTCGCCGATTGGGAACACCTTTTTGATAAACTGTCGGAAAGTAATGACAATGCCGCCATGCGGGAAATTAAGGGAATAAATATTTACCTGCTCAACGCGAAAATCTTCTTCAGGGGGATATACGATGAGGAAAAAGAATCGGGAAAGCCGATAATATTTGCCGATAATGCCATAGCGTGCGAGAAATCATTCAACGGCATGATAGCCGGTAGCTATAAGATAACCGGATTTGTCGACAGAGTGGCGAAAATAAAGGATCATATCGAGGTTATTGATTTCAAGTATTCACCAAAACAAAACAAATACTATCTTTCGCAAAAAACAACAGTACTGGCGCGCTTTCTGGAGAAAGGTATTTTACACCCGGCGGCGCAGCTTATTATCTACCAGCACTTCAATCAAGGGGCCAAAGGAGCGCGCTTTTACTTTCTCAAGGAAACTGCGCAGGATCGGGAAATGATTCTTCCTGCTGAAGACGGCGCAAAGGCGGAAGCGCTGCTTTGGGCGATTAAAGAGCGTCTCGATGCGATAATCGGCGGCAATGAACTTCGGCCGGCGCCTGATGCGGCGGAATGTGAATACTGCCGGCTTCAGGCTTTATGCGGCAGGGAAGATTATTATAAGGACTTCCGGGGAAACTTCTGATGAAAAGTATTCTTTTAAAAGCATCGGCGGGTTCGGGAAAAACAACAAGATTGACCGCTGAGGTGTTCCAAAGGATACTTCTGGGCGGAAAATTCATCACCGCTCTGACCTTTACGCGTGCCGCGACAACCGAAATGCGCTTGCGTATAATGAAAGAAATAGCAAAAAACGGGGAGATGCCTCTGCCGGAGCGTTTACGGTTGATTATGGAAGCAGGGCGCGTCGGCTATGCGACGATTGATTCTTTTTTCTACCGCCTTTATGCTGCCGCGGGTTTTGCGCCCCGGCTTGCCGACGAAAAAGCTCAGCTGGAACTGTCTCGGGAAATAGAAGCTGTTTTTCGAGAGTATATCCTGCAAAGCGGCAGGTCAGATAAAATAATAGTGGCAGCCAGGATATTAAGAACGGACATTGACACTCTCTGGGAACCTCTGGCTCAGGAACAGACTATCGAGCGCTGCCGTGCCGACAGGGAAAGGCTCCCTGACCTTGATAATATAATCAAAGAGAACGGAGCGTTAAGCAATGCTCTGCAAAAACTTGGTGACAAGGCAAAAAAGCTCACCGATAAGGCGACGGCTAATGTCAACAGGCTGGTCATCAATGCTTTGGCTGATTATGGTACTTTTATTTCCCGCAAAGTCGCCTCTTGCTCCAGCCTCGAAGATTACAATGCCCTGGGAAAAAAGATAAATTGGGATGATTATCCCTACCAGGATCTCATGAATATTTTCCGGGATTACCGTAAAATCGCCGGGCAGCTGGCGGTCAATAAAGCGCTGCTTCGAGAACTGGCCATTGCCTCACTTTGTGAAATATATCTGGATGCCGCCGCTGCCGTTAAAAATGACAGAGGGTTGATATTTTTTCAGGATGTCCGCCGGGATCTGCTCGAATTGGACGGCGTGGCTGCGACTGAACGCCCCGTGCTCATGAGCAATTATTTTTCTCTGGGACTTGATCGCACCGAGCATTTGCTGATTGACGAATTTCAGGATACTTCAAAGGGCGATATTGAAATTTTGCTGCCCCTGATTGATGAGATTTTATCCGGCCCGGGCGAGCGGGGAGAAAGGTCGTTTTTTGCCGTCGGCGACTGGAAGCAAATGATTTACGGCTGGCGCGGCGCCGATCGCGATGCGCTGGAGAGCGCAATCGGAAGCTATATTGCCAATAACATAATCACGGAAAGTTCGCTGGAATACAATTATCGCAGCACGCCGCTGCTTATTTCTTTTTTCAATGAACTCATCGGCAATCTCTTCGCTGCGCCGGAGAAGGGGGAGATACAAAAACCGCCGGAGGAGAGTATATCATTCTCCGGTGTGTCGGAGGTGAATCTGGTCGAGCTGGAAAAAGAAGGTTATTCCCAGGACGCTTTCTATTCCACGATTGTTGAATATTTGAAAAATAAGAAAAATGAATATAGCTGCTCCTGGGGAGATATAGCCGTGCTGGCCTTGACCAACAACCATGTCCGGAAAGTAGAGACAGAGCTTATTAAAAACGGAATCAGAGTGGCGACGGTCAAAGGAAGGCAGCTTCTTTCCACGGAAGAAGGTTTAGCCGTAATGCTTTTCCTGGCCGGTGTTTTGGCAAAAGATGATGAGACGGGCTTCATCCCCGCGGTGGAGGCTTCCCCATTGTGGAAAGAAATATTCGGCGATATTGAAATTCTGCGGGCTGATTTTTTACAAAAGTATCCCCGGCCTTTCGGTCTTGCTGCTGTCAGCCGGGCAATTGAGCTTTTACGCGAAAAACTTCCAGCGGTAATACTGGATATCTGGCAGGATGAGGCGCAGGCCTTCTTCAGTGAAGGCGGCGTTGATGCCGATGGTTTTTTGCAGAGAATGTTCAATATTCGTCTCAGCGTGAAGGTGCCGGAGGCCGGGCAGAGCGAAAATATCAAGGTTGATACAATCCACGGAACGAAAGGGCTGCAATTCCGGCATGTCTTTGTTTTCTGGAATGAGGATGAAAAAGGAGAGCCGTTTTATATGGAGGCGCAAAAATGTCATGGGCAATTTTGCGCGGATGAGCTTAAATTCCTGAGCGCTGCTGAATCGCCGATAGCCAGGGAAATAATTCGTAATTATGAAATAAATCAGCAAAGACTGCGCCGGGAGATGGCCAATGTATTCTATGTCGCCGCAACGAGGGCTATCCAAACATTAACTGTTTTTATGCCGAAAAAGAAAGATGAAGAGAATATAAAACCCGTCCATCAGGCGGTGCTCAGTACCTTTTCGCGTTTTGCGCCGGAGGGAGGCAAAAAAGAAATATATCACTCTTCCGTTATACATGAAGAATCCGAACCGGTGACAATATATAATGTGCCGGTCAGGCATAATAATGAACCGGAAAAATACGGCGAGATTGATCCGACTCTTTTATCATCAAATATCAAGGCAGGCATCATGAGGGGTGAGAGGTTGCACCGCTGGCTCGCCAAAGTTATTGACAAAGATAAGCTGCCGCCGGCCGGTGAACTAAGTGACGAGGAATACAAAACGGCAATTGGTTTCGTCCAAAGAAACGATGTTGCGGCCCTGATGTTTCGGCCCGGTAAAATATATATCGAACAGCAGATTTCCGATAAAAATAATTTCGGCATAGTGGACAGAATGATAGTTGCCGGCAATCTGATTACCATCATTGATTATAAATCCGGTTCGCTGCGGCGATTCAGACAAAAGTACGAAGAACAGCTCGAACGCTATACTGGAATAATGAAAGCGCTCTATCCGCAGAAAAATGTCGAATATTATATTTTGCCTGTTGATATTTAATGGTGTGCAGGGAAAAATTTTAATTTACGATTTTAACCATGGGTCCCATCATTATTATTTCGATTTTTCTGCAATATTATAGACAAAACTACCCTTTTAGTGCGAAAATAGGAAAACAGCTTCCCGAGAATAAAAAGGCTGCAACGGAGGGCGTGTTTTAATTTGCTGCTATCGGATAATATATCGTTATATCAATTATTTAACAAACTTATATTCGACGGATAAATCCGGACTTAATCTTTTATAAATCTTGACAATTTTACCGCAATCCATTAGCTTACCAAACTAATTTGATTTTAGTTCACCTGCACATCAGGGGAGAACGCATTCGGGGGAGGAGAAAAGAATGATAGGTGTTTTAATAACTACGCACGGCAATCTGGGAAATGAGATGATTAAAGCCGCTGAACTTATTAAGGGTCCTTTGCCTGATGTGTTGTATGTTTGTATTGATCAGACAAAATGTGTGGAAGAAGTAAAAAAAGAAATCGGCAATGCCATAAAAAAATTAGATAAAGGCAAAGGGGTCTTGATTCTGACCGATCTCTTTGGCGGTACTCCTTCCAATATATCGCTTTCTTTTATGAAAGAAGGCAAGGTGGAGGTGGTAACGGGAGTAAATTTACCAATGCTGTTGAAATTATCAGATGTAAAAGATGAAATGTCTTTGCAGGAATATGCTTGTTTTATTAAAGATTATGGCAAAAAGAATATTTCTCTGGCAAGTGAAATATTAAGTAAAAAAGCTCTCGGGTGATAATTTGTATACTGATCCCTTTGATATAGCTCTGGTCAGGATTGACAACAGGCTTGTCCACGGTCAGATTCTTGAAGCGTGGGTGCCTTTTATCAAAGCGCAGTGTATTATTGTGGTTAATGATGAAGTGGCATCCGATTTTTATAATGAAACTGTCATCCGCATGGCTGTGCCAAGTGAAATTGAAGTTATTATCAATTCTGTCGAAGAATTTTCCAGTCATCATATCACATCACAAAGCGGCGGCAAAAGAACAATGGTTTTATTCGCTAATCTGGCCGATGCCTTCAAATCCTATAATCTGGGTTTTCATTTTAAAAAGCTGAATATAGGCAATATCTATAACGAAAAATATGATCTGAGCTGCGCTTCATCGGTATTCTTATGTGACGCTGAAATTAAAGACATGTTATGCATAATGGAAAAGGAAAATATCGAAATTGAATTAAAACGCGTGCCGCGGGAAAAAGACGGCAATTTTAAAGAAATTCTTAAAGAATACTGCGAAACCCATCAATAATGGATATTAATTGTATACTGAAATTATCTTAATATCTTTTCTGGGCGGTCTTATTTGTCTGGACAGGATTTTTATTCAGGCAATGATTTCACGTCCGATTGTTGTCGCGCCGTTCTTTGGTCTGCTGCTGGGAGATGCCTATAACGGTCTGATTATCGGTGCTATCATTGAACTCTTCTGGCTGGACCGGGTTCCGGTGGGCACTTATATCCCACCCAATGATTCCATCACTGCCATTCTCATTACAGCAGCAGCAATTTTAACCGGGAAAAAACTGGGCGCAGTGACACCGGAAATTATGGCTGCCTGCGTATTAATATTCATTCCTTTCGGCGTCCTGGCCAAAAAGATAGAAATATTCATTGCAACTGCCAATGATGCAGTTTCCGATGATGCGCTGGAAGACGCGAAATCAGGCGATTTTCGTGCTATCGAACGGAAAAATTATCTGGGGCTGCTGCGTTACTTTGCTTTTTCCGCATTTTTTCTGCTGATAATTCAACTTATATTAATTCCTCTGATTATCTGGCTATATCCAATGCTGCATCCATCGGTTATTAACGCGCTGAACCTTACTTTCTTTTTTCTGCCGCTGCTGGGAATTGCTGTGGCTCTCAACACCATCAAACTGCGTGGCGCAATACCTGTCTTTTGTGTGATATTTTTAATTATCGTTGTTATTAAGGAATTTTCTCATGATTTTTTCTGATGCCAATTCGTACTTCCCGGCGGTCTTCCTTGCTTATCCTGCAGCCTTTTTACTCCTGAAAAGCGAAAGACCATGAAAAAAGACGCCGAAGTGCTGATAGATATAATGAAACAGGAAGACCTGACGGAAGTAATGGCGATTGAAAAACAATCTTTTGTTTCTCCCTGGACATGGGGTATGTTTGAAAAAGAAATAAACGCCGGTCAGTCGCAATGCCTGGTTGCCCGTGTCAATAATGGGAAAAATCATTTCATCTGCGGCTACATAATTTTCTGGCTGGTGGCGGATGAAGCTCATCTGCATAATCTGGCTGTGCTTCCGGAGCTGAGGGGGCAGGGGCTGGCCGGTTATCTGCTTTCCGCGATGAAGGAAATATCCAAGCAACTGGGAATTAAAGCGCAAACGCTGGAAGTCCGCGAAAATAATAAAGAAGCAATAAAGCTTTACGGGAAATATGGTTTCGTAGTAAAAGGAAGAAGAAGAAATTATTACAGTGACACCAATGAAGATGCCTTGATTATGTGGGCGGATGTGTAAAACAGGGACAAATATCTAATGGTTAAGGCGATAAGCAAGCAGCTTAAGGGTGTTTTTATCGGAGAAATCCGGCAAAACCGGGAAGTGCAGCAAGACCACTTTTTGATGAAAGTTGTTTTGCCCGCATCATTTGCTTCGCCATATCCCGGACAGTTTGTCATGATTAAAGTAGCCGGCCTAAATGAACCTTTTCTGGGCAGGCCGATCAGTATATATTCTTTTCGCCGCAAAAAAACTTTTTGTACCCTGGAATTACTCTTTCGCGTAGTCGGCAAGGGCACGGAAATTCTCGCAGGATTAATCGAAGGTTCGCAGGTGGAAATTCATGGACCGCTGGGGGGGTGCTTCGCAATTTACCCCGAAAGGGAAAATATTATATTTATCGCCGGAGGTATTGGCGCAGCGCCGTTATCCCTGCTTGCCGAATATCTTTGCCGGGAAGTGTGTTTGCCGAAATCAGCGATGATTTTTTACCTGGGAGCGCAAACAAAAACTGCAGTTGCCGGTCTGGATAAATTAAGCAAGCTTTGTTACAGAATTCACGTTTGCACCGATGATGGCACATTGGGGGAAAAAGCGCTGGTTACTCAGGTTTTTCAGAAAGATCTTAAAAAATATGCTCCGGATAAAACAGTAATTTATGCCTGCGGTCCCCGGGCGATGCTGAAGGCTTTGCATAAGCTTCTGTCGGGTACTAGGTATCTCTGTCAGGTTTCACTGGAAGAACGCATGGCGTGCGGCACGGGAGCCTGTATGGGTTGTGCGGCAGCCATAAGGGATAAGACGGGAAAAGTGTCTTATCAGAGAGTCTGTTCGGAAGGACCGGTGTTTGATATTCAGCAAGTAATCTGGGATGATAAATAATGCCGCAGCAATATCCACATATGGCCGTGGAGATCGGCAAACTTAAACTGAAAAATCCGGTAATGACGGCATCGGGCACATTCGGTTACGGCGAGGAATATGCGGAATATGTTGATTTGAATAAATTGGGCGCCATTGTTGTAAAGGGATTATCATTAAAACCGCGGCTGGGTAATCCACCTCCGCGTATTATCGAAACAACAGGAGGCATGCTAAATGCCGTCGGTCTGCAAAATATCGGCGTCGAAGAATTCATCGAAGAGAAGCTTCCTTTTTTGCGCCCCTATGATGTTCCTGTTATTGCTAATATTTATGGCGAAACATACGAAGAATACAGAAAGGTTGCCCGGCATCTCAATGATGCAAAGGGAGTGCAGGCGCTGGAAATAAATATCTCCTGCCCCAATGTCAAAAAGGGCGGCTTGAGTTTCGGCGCCGATGCGAAAAACGCGGCGGCGGTAACGCGCAGGGTCAGGGAAGAGACCGACCTGCCGGTCATCGTCAAGCTGACCCCCAATGTCACAGATATTGCCGCCATTGCCGTCGCTGTGGAAAAGGCTGGGGCGGATGCGCTATCGTTAATCAATACTCTGGCCGGCATGTCCGTTGATGTTAAAACAAAATCAGCGTGTCTGAAAAACATCACCGGTGGTCTCTCCGGGCCGGCCATTAAACCGGTTGCTTTAAGAATGGTCTGGCAGGTTTTGCAACGCGTTTCTCTGCCGGTCATCGGTATCGGCGGAATATTGACGGCAAACGATGCCCTGGAGTTTCTCATCCTCGGAGCCAAAGCGGTGCAGGTGGGTACTGCCAATTTCATTAATCCGCATGCCACCATGGATATTATTGCCGGATTGCGCCATTATCTGAAGTTAAATAAAATAAAAGATATCAACAACATTATCGGAAGTTTTCAAGAAGGAGGTTCGTCATGTTGAAAATAATATTGAGCATAATGATTTTTTTGATTGTGCTGCCTTTTAATATTTACGCGGCTCAATCAACAATAACGGAAGCGGAAGGTTACGCTTGCGCCGGTGACGATAAGTCCCGTAAACAGACAGAGAAAGATTCTTATGACGATGCGAAAAGAAATGCGGTGGACAACGCTCTTTCATATATCAAAACGGAAACAAAGGTTAAAGACTTTCAGGTAGAAAAAGATATAGTGCAGGCCTACTCCAACGCCACAGTTAGGGTTATTGAAGTGAAGGAACGCAAATGGTACAAGGATGAGCGTTCCGGCGATTGCCATAGAACAATACTCAAGGCAGAAATAATTCCCGATGAAAAAGCCATGAAGGAACTGGCTGCCGGTAAAGTGGCTGATGATGATCCGGCGCTCCCCCTGTCGGTAAAAATATGGACTGATAAGAAAGATTACAAAAGCAAAGAAAAGGTTAAAATTCTGTTAAAAGGCAACAAACCATTCTATGCCCGAGTTCTTTACATCAATGCCCATGGTGAAACACTGCAACTGCTGCCCAATCCCTATCGGATTGACAATTATTTTCTGGGCGGAGTCGTCTACGAAATACCTTCCGGCAAAGACCGCTTTGAACTGGAAGTAAGCCCGCCTTTCGGCGAGGAAAATATCGTTGTTTATGCTAGTTCCACGGAACTTGGTGATATTAAAGTAAAGAAAGCGGGAGCGGTTTATCAGGTAATAACAGGCGCTGATGATGTCGGAGTGAAGACCCGCGGTGTCGCCCTCAAAGAAAAAGCGGCAGGCAGTAAGACTGCTGAATCTTTTTTTGAAGGGAAGGCGGTAATCAATACGGCTCAATAAGTCATGCGAATAAAAGCTCAGGAAATAATTCGCGGTATATATCAGATAGGCGGCGGTAATCTCACGGCGGGGGAAGACGCGGCGATTTTCCTGATTGACTATACAGGCGAGCTTGTTATGATTGATTGCGGTGCCGGACGCTCATCAGGACTGATTGTCCGCAACCTGAAAACGCTTGGTCTTAATCCGCGAAATATTTCCAGTTTAATTTTAACACATTGCCATATTGATCACGTCGGCTCCGCCCCTTTTTTCCGCAAACAGTACGGGACAAAAATAATTATTCATGAACTGGACGCCGAACCTCTGGAAAAAGGTGATTCCATTCGTACCGCAGCAAACTGGTATGATACGACATTTCCACCCACGGCGATTGACCGAAAACTGCGAGGCGAAGAAGAAATATTAAAATTCGGCACAGAAGAGCTGCATTGCCTGCACACTCCTGGCCATACGCCGGGTTCCATTTCTCTGTACCTTGATCGTGACGGTAAAAGAATTTTATTCGGGCAGGATATCCATGGTCCTTTCCACAAATCCTTCCGCTCCAATATCGAACACTGGAAGCTGTCAATGCACAAACTTTTAAGAATGGATGCGGACATTCTTTGTGAAGGCCACTTTGGAATATTTGAGCCGAAAGAAAAAGTACGCGAATATATTGAACGGTATCTGGAAGAATACGACTGACCTTATCCCGCTTCACTTTCTTCGGCTAACTTTGTTGGCGTCGTCATCGGCTTTCTCAACGTATTAACAATACGCCTGCGGAGCCTCCTCCTGGCCGCCTCGTTATCCTTTGAAATTGAAACGGTATCAATTAAGATATCATGTTCGGTGTTCAACGCGGGATAAATATTATCTAAATTGTTTCTTCAATTTCTTTCAGCAGCTGATTCAGCTTTTTGGGGGAAACCGGGTAGGGGGTTTTAAGTTCCTGGGCAAAGAGCGATACCTTGTATTCTTCAATCATCCAGGCAAATTCTTCAATTTTATTCTTCTTCTCTTCTGAAGCAAAAGGCAATACGACAGTGCGCAATTTTTCCAGCCTTCGGGTGTAAATATCAACATCCCGCCTCTTTCTTTCTGCCGCGGTCAGATTCAGGCAACCACGTTCGGCGCGAATGGAGGCAGCCCTGAGGTAGCGGGGTATTTCTTTGAGACGGATAGCTGGATACTTTTCCGGAAAATCAGGCGGGACCAATATCCGCAACTCTGCCTTAATATCCTCAATTAATTTCAAGGCAGGAGCGTTTCCGGCATTTTTTAAATTAAGCTTTCTCAGATAATCAGATGTTTCGGCAAAGGCTGTCAGCACCGGCTTTACATTATTGAGAACGGTCTGGCCATGGATAAGGATTCCTGCTTTGACACTTTCGGCATATTTTATAAAATTGAATTTATTACGGGGTGCTGCCGAAAATAAATCAAGAATGACTTTATTTAATATTGATTGTTCCAGCGTTTTTGAACTGCCGATTTTGACTGCCATTGTTTTTAGCTCGTTACTGAGAGCAATTTGCTTTTTCAATTGCTTGATTTTATCAGCAAAATGCAGACAATAAAGGGCGCGACAGCCGCTCAGATGAGAGGAAATACTTTCTTTCCCGTCGGTAAAAAGTCTCAGGTCAACCGATTCTTCCCGGGGTACCAGCGCCGGATAGGCATAACCCAGCAAACCATAATTACCCTGAAGCGGTATTTTATCGGGTAAATCACCAAAATCCCAGCCGGTAATTCCTTCTTTTTCCCATTGTGACCGCAGCTCTTTCAGGGCATTAATATTGATTTTTCCGGAAAATTCTTGATTGAGCTCATTTATATCGCGGCTTGTTTTGATTTCTTTGCCGTCTTCGTTAATTACACTGTAGCGGACACTGAGGTAGGATGGCACAGTCTGCAAATTCCACGATTCGAGCGGCACGACTACACCGAATTTTTCCCGAATAAAACGACTGAGCTCCTGCGGCAGATGATTTGTGGTAGCTGTTTTCCATTCCAAAAATAAAACGGCAATTTTCGCCGGGGCCGGCAGTTTGAGTCGCAGTGATTTGGGCAGAGCTTTTATTAAATGAATTATTTTCTCGCGTAAAAGGCCTGGCAGATGAGAGGCAATATCTGTTTCCGCAGCGCTTTTCACAAGACCCAGCGGAACTTTGACCGTCACGCCGTCATCATTTTTCCCCGGACTGAATCGGTAATGACTTGTTAACGACGCATCGCCGATTTTAATTTGATCAGGATATTGAGATATTTCTTCAGGATCCGGTCGCTCAACGATAAAATCTTCTTCGCGAAAACGCAGGAAAGAATCACCGCCCTTATCCTTGATAAACTTGAGAAGCGAGCGGATATCGGAAAGCACAGGCAGTTTTTGTTCGTAAAGACGGGCTACGGTATCTTCGTCAGCGGCAAATCCGCGCTTGCGCAATTTTTCTTCAGCAGTTCTGGCATTTTCCCAAAGCTCCAGATTATGCTGCAGGAAGGGCAGGGGACGGGCGACTTCACCTGTTAAAAGAGCTTCCCGGATAAAAATATAGCGGGCTGTTTCCGGATTTATTTTGTCGTAGGCAACAGATCTTTTTTCAACAATGGTCAGGCCGAATAATGTCACCTTTTCACTGGCGACAACCTGACCGCGGTTTTTCTCCCAGTGGGCGGCAGAATAAGTATGACGGCAGTTGTCCTTCCCCAGTTCTTCGAGCCATTCCGGTTTAATGTTGGCGACAGTTCTGGCAAAAAGTCTGGAGGTCTGAGTAATTTCCGCGGCGAATATCCAGTTGCCGCCTTTGTTGAAAAGACCTGAACCGGGGAAAATCATTACTTCCCGCCCTTTGGCAGCCTGATAGAAATTCTTTTCCTTTTTCTGCGCAATATTGGAAAGATAGCCGCTTAAAATGCAACGGTGAATCTTGTCATAGGTATCCTGATTGATGTCCGGTTTTAGCTGTTTTTTCCCCGATTTCTTAGCGGGATTAATGATATCAATAATTTGATTATAAATGTCCCGCCATTCCGCCATTCGCCGGTAAGAAAGGAAATGTTCGAGGCAGAATTTTCTCATCTGGCTTTGCGTTTTCAGCTTTTCCAGATTCTGATGATAATGATTCCAAATATTGAGATAGGCAAGGAAATCAGATTCGTTGTTTTGAAATCGGCCATGAGCCATGGCCGCCTGCTGCGTTTTTTCATAGGGGCGTTCACGTGGATCCTGAATGCTGAGCGCCGCAGCGATTATGGTGATTTCATTAACACAATTTTCTTTTTGAGCTTCAATCAGGATGCGGGATATCCTGGGATCAAGCGGGAATCTGGCCATCTCCCGACCTGTTTGCGTCAGTGTATAAGCATCAGGGTTTTCGGCATTCTCATCTTTGACCAGCGCACCCAGGTCGCGCAGAATCTCAATACCGTCACGGATGCTTTTAGGATGCGGGCGGTCAATAAAAGGAAATGAATTGATAGAACCGAGTTGCAGAGCCAGCAGACGAAGAATTACAGAAGCCAGATTGGAACGAAGAATTTCCGGGACAGTGTATTGATGGCGTTGTGCGTAATCCTGAGCTGAATAAAGTCGGATGCAAATGCCGTTTTGCACACGTCCGCAACGGCCTTTGCGCTGATCGGCACTGCTGCGGGAAACGGGCAAGACGGGCAGGCCGGTTATCTGACTGCGGGGATTGTATTGCAGCATCCGGGCAAGTCCCGCGTCAATGACGTATTTTATGCCGGGGATAGTGAGAGATGTTTCGGCAATATTAGTCGCCACAATTATTTTCTGCTGATCAGACCGGGCAAATACCTGCCGCTGTTGTCCTGAAGACAAGCGTGCGAACAGGGGCAAGACAAGGCCGGTGCATCTTTTCGACAATCGCTCGCAGGCTTCCCGGATATCCTGCTCGGTCGGCAGGAATATTAAAATATCGTCGTAACGCCTTTCTCCCTGCAATTGTTCCACAGTGTTAATAGCTTCATCAATGTACGTTATTTCTCCATTTTCTTCCTTCGCGGGGTCAAGTGGCGAATAGCGGACTTCCACCGGATACATCCGGCCGGAAACCTCTAATACAGGAGCATTATCAAACGCCGCTGAAAATTTAGCCGTGTCAATGGTGGCCGACGTTATTATTATTTTTAAATCTTTTCTGGTATTGAGCAGAGTTCGTAAATATCCCAGAATAAAATCAATATTGAGGCTACGCTCATGTGCTTCATCAACGATAATTGTGTCGTAGGCGCGCAGGGAATGATCGTGTGCTGTTTCCGCAAGCAGGATACCGTCTGTCATAACCTTGATTAATGATTTTTTAGAGCTTTTTTCTTCAAAGCGGATTTTGTAGGAAATGGATTGGCCGCATTCCTCGCCGATTTCCTGAGCTATACGCTGAGCAATAGTGACGGCGGCAATACGCCGCGGCTGGGTCAAACCGATTAAGCCCTGGACACCACAGCCGGCAGCCAGGCACATTTTCGGTATCTGTGTTGTCTTGCCGGAACCAGTCTCACCGGTGATAATCAAAACCTGATTTTTCCTGATTGCCGCGATAATCTGCTCTTTTTTTGCCACGATCGGCAATTCGTGGGGAAAGCGCAAAAGCGGTATATAAATTTTTTTATTAACCATAACAATATCTGCCAGATTATGTTGATATAATACAATTGTCAATGGCAACTTGGCGGCAACCTATCGGTTAATTGACATGAAGTGATTTCTATTGTAAAGTTAAAAGCAAAAATATTTTAAGAGGTATCGATAATTGCTGTTCAGCACTCTGCAAAAAAATAAGAAGAAATTTATCGCCTATAACGATTTTCGCAAGAATATATTTCTGCAGAATTCCGTTAAAGACGCCCCCGTGATTTTATACATGCTCCCCTGGCTTTTAAGCGTTAACCGTCTTTCCGTGCCCGGATATATTAAGGATTTAAAAGAACCCTTCCACGTGTTTAATATCGAAAACGAAAGAGAAATCCTGAAGAAGGAAGTCTTTTATAAAAGAATGTATGAAATCCGGGAAGAAAAATCGCTGATCAGGCAATCTTACCGCGGCCTTTCCATCCATGGCCTTTACACAATCGGCTCTGTTGGCACCATCAGCCAGACTTCCCATTCCGACTGTGATATCTGGATTTGCTACGACCGTAATGACTACGACGATAAATCATTGCTTTTTCTGAACCAGAAACTCAATATCATCAAAGACTGGATGGATGCCCATCTGAAAATGCCGGTTTATTTTTTCTTAAGCGATATCAGCGATATCCGAAAATGTAATTTCGGTAATATGGATTTTGAAAGTTGCGGGTCAACTCAGCGCAATGTCTTAAAAGAAGAATTTTACCGTACGGCAATTATGATATGCGGCAAAATACCGTTCTGGTGGCTTTGTTATGATGATGAAAATACGGTCAATTACGATAAAGAACTTGAGAATTATTTGTTGAGCGATATGGGCGCGCCGGACGTGATAGACCTGGGAAATCTCGAACAGGTGGAGCAAAACGAATATTACGGCGCCGCGTTATGGCAGTTCAACAAATCCCTCACACACCCGTTAAAATCAATTATCAAAATGCTGCAGCTTAAAATGTTTCTGGAATCGTCGGAAGAGGAATTGTTGTGCCATAAATTCAGGAGGTTGATTCTGAGCGCCGGAGACAAAGATGATTTCACGGAACCCAGCTTATTCACCATGTCTTCCATTCTTGATTATTATGCCGAGAATTCCCGGGAGGAATATTTTAAATTCATCAAAAAGTTTTTCTATTTGCGCTACGATTTTAAAATGTTGTCCAAAAAACAGACTCTGAAGGAAATACTTGCCGCAGACATCTTTAAAAAATATAAAATTGACCGGGCTGATATTTACGAACTCAATGAATTTGAATCATGGCAATTGCAGAAGCACATTCATTTCGGTTCTCTAATGCTGGATTTCCTGAAAGAAATATATAAAGACATTGTCCGGATCCAAAAGGGCAAGGGCAGGGAAATAGATCCGCAGGATTTGAAAATCATGGGCAGGAAGCTCTCCTCTTCCATAGAAAAGAAAAATCATAAAGTGGAAGTGCTGCATACTCCCGTGGAAAGAATAAAACTACCAGTGTTTACCTTTGCCAACAGCGGCAAGGTATGGCTGGTAAACTCCTCTGATGATCCTTCCCAGACGGTTATAATAAACGAAGATATAATATATTGCCTGGCGTACATTGTCTGGAACGGCATTTATGAGCCGGTGCAAACACGCATGCTACCCAACCATTCATCCGTGACAATGCAGGAAATCATCAATCTCGGGAAAACAATCAAAGAAGTATTCGGCAGTTACAATATAACCAGTGTTCATTTCGGCAACTTTCTGGAAGAGGAAAAAGTTATCAAAATGCTGATAGTCATAAGTTTTGATAACGCCAGCATCAATATGGATATCAGCGATTTTTGCGTTATCTATAAAAACAACTGGGAAGAATTGTTTGTTCGCCGTTTTAATTCTCTCGATAAAATGAAGGCTTTTTTTGAGAAAGTGGGCAAAGAATCAAGAAATCTCGATACCCAATTTTATATTCAGCGCAGCAACAAGTACTACGAGAAAATTATCGAACGGACAAAGAGCTTTGTCACCAGAATGCTGGCCAGCGCTTAGACTGCCGGACGATCCCGCTTTCCCGTCAACATAGAAACTGCTTTGATGGAAAATTGCTGTAACTTATCTTCGCCAGCCCAGATCCAGCTTCAAATCACGGGGGGCTGCCATTTCAATAATAGTTTGAATACTCTTTTTCTGCTGAACTGGTATATCCATCAGCAAGATGAATCTGGCATTATCCTTTTCTGTCGGCTCAGGATTATGTTTGAACGTCAGGACGATACGTTCATCGCGCGCCTGCGGCGCCGGCTCTTCTATCAGCAATTTGATATTTGCCGCGCTTGCATTTTTGGCCTCAATCAGCCACTGCCACAGGTGAGTTTGTTTATCCTGAAAAAAAGTTTTTTCGCCTGATTTGTTGGCTTGCGCCATGCTGCTTACCGTTATCAGCGGGCTTACGCCAAAATAAAGGATGCCTTCCGTTCCGTTTAAGGAAAAGGTGCGCTTATTTAACACGGCCCCGTCAATAAGAAATACCGACTGGCCTTCGGGAATTTCCACAGCCTCGGCGAACTTGATCTGAGCGCGGACATAAACCTGCGGACTTAAACTGGGACGCGCCAGATAGGTAAAATCGGCCGGCCATAACTCATCCTTGATTTTCAACCGCTGCTTTACGCCGGCCGGTATGTTCTTCTTCCCCAGCGACCAGACCGAATATGTTGTTTTACTGCTTTGCACAGGAGTCTCATCTTCTTTGGCAGCCTGAGCCAAAGCTTCTGTCGGTGCCGCGGCGCGCATTGATTTTTCCTCCATTATCCGCGCCGCTTTATAGGAATAAACGGGGCGGGGTTTGATTATCCACGCCGGAAGTTCATCGGGTACAGTTGAAATTGCCGGCTGCAATGTTGCCAGATTTACCTGCGCCTGTTTCCAGTCATCGCCCGATGATTGCCAGATTTCCGCTTCCCAGGAAAAGGATATTTTTTTCTCCGCCGGCAGAGCTTCCAGGCGGTAAAGGGGCAACCAGCCGCAGCCGCCCAGTAGATAATTATAGGAAAGCATTATTTCATTCTGATTGGCGCCCGAAAGCGTCATGGTTACTTCCCAGGCGGTTTCCTTTTTCGAGGCAGCCTGATTCAGATTATCCTGCAACTCCTTAAGCTTTTTGTTTGTTTTTTCCAATTGCACTTCATTGATTATTTTCTCCTGAAAAGATTTGCGGACGTTCTTGCCGATAGCGGCAGCCAGAGAATCAGTTTCGGCCGGGTTTTTTGTTTTGGCTTTGGTTTGTGCCTGCCAGAATTGCAGTTGCACATCCAGCGCTTGAATTTTTGCCTGCAGTTCCGTTTTTTCCTCCTTTAATTTTTCTAGTTGCTTACGCAACGCGGCAATTTTAACTTCATCCTTGACTGCGGTGGAATCAAATTTGATATCTTCGATTTTCCAGCCGGATTTGGCAGGCAGTGAAGCCACAAAAGATTCCGGATCAGCCAGCGGCGGGATTGTTATTACAGACTGGCATTTATCCTGTGCGGAGCACTGGGGACGGATTTTTGCTGTTTCCCATACTTTGGCGGAAGCGGGGAAAATAGTTACTTCCCTGACCGCCGCGAAAGTAGAAAATGGCGGAAGCAAAAATACGGTTATAAGAAAAAAATAAAGGGTGAAAGAGATGATTGCTTTTGATTTTTTCATAACTATCTCCTGCTTGTCTATTTTTGAATGCTCTTGCTGATTTTCAGGGCGATTTCCCTGACCTCCTGCATCACATCATTTTCGTTAATTGTCAGCAGCCTGCGGTTTTCCATTACCACTTTTCCGTTGATCAGAACAGTATCCACATCATTGCCGGCGGCGGCGTACACCAGATGAGAATATTCATTATAAAGAGGTGTCAGGTGCGGCTTGTTTAATCCCACGATGATGATGTCTGCTTTTTTACCGACTTCCAGCGAACCGGTAATGCCGCCCATTCCCAGAGCCCTGGCTCCTTCAATCGTCGCCATCCGGACGACTGTTTTGGCATCCATCACTGTCGGATCGAGGCGGCTTACTTTGTGCAGTTTGGCAGCCATTGACATTTCGCGGAAAATATCAAGCGTATTATTGCTGGCGCAGCCGTCAGTGCCTAAACCTACGGTAATGCCAGCCTTAAGAATGTCAGGCACCGGGGAAACTCCGCTGGCCAGCTTCATATTGCTGGCAGGCTGATGAGTGACATTGCATTTATTATCAGCGAGCAGACTGATATCCTCGTTATTGAGGCAAACACAGTGGAAAGCAATAAACCTCTCATCGAGATAACCAATATCCTTAAGGAAAAGCATGGCATCTTTGCCCAGTTTCTGCCGCAGTTCCTTACGTTCGGAAATATTTTCCAGCAGATGAATTCCCAGCGGCACGTTGTACTTATCGGCAATAGTCTTGGAATCACGAAGCAGGGCAGGGGAGCAGGTATAAAGGCCGTGCGGTTCCACCATGATATTGACCAGGGGGTCGCTTTGCCATTTTTCAATCAACATTCTGGTATAATCAAGGCCTTCCTGCGGAGTCTTGAAATTAGGGGAAGGAAAATCGTAAAGCACCTCACCGATAAGACAGCGCATCCCTGCTTCCTGGGCGGCGCGGGCTGTTTCATCCTCGAAGATGTACATATCGCAAAAAGTGGTTGTGCCGGATTTAATCATTTCCGCACAGGCCAGAAGCGAACCCCAGTAGGCGAGTTCCTTATCAACATTTTTCGCTTCTGCCGGAAAAACATAATTATTAAGCCAGTCCATCAGTTCCAGATCGTCGGCTATCCCGCGAAAACAGGTCATGGCGACATGAGTGTGGCAGTTGACAAAGCCGGGCATAATCAGCGAATTGCCGGCAGCAATCGTTTTGTCCGCACGATATTGCTTTGTTATATCTTCTTTTCGGCCAATGGCGATTATTTCATCTTTTTTAATAACTACAGCGGCGTCTGTCAGACAAGCATCATTTGAATATATCAGCGCTTTCTCACCCGTAATTATAACATCAGCATCCAGCATAACAGTTTCCTTTCCTCTTGAATCGTGACAGCTTAATATCAACAATACCCTTATTATACAAGAAGCAAAAAATGAAATCAGTCGGGGAAAATCAACCGGAGTTTATGTTGCAGCGGAAGGCTCCTGACCTCATTCCGGTTCGGCTAATTCACTTGACAGTGCGGATTAAAAATAATATAAGCCCAGACACTTAATCAACAGTTCAATTCCCGGCCTGGGTGGCGGAATTGGTAGACGCAAGGGACTTAAAATCCCTCGGTCCTTGAGGCTGTGCGGGTTCAATTCCCGCCCCAGGCACCAACCAAAATTTAAATAAAGCTGATTAATTTTCCAACGCCTGTAGCAGGAGAGATTTTCTGTTGCATTGTTTTTTGAAAGTTGTATAAAAACAAATCGTCTTTTTTAAAATAACAGGAGGAAATAACATGTCTGAAAGTTTGGGGGAAAAGGCTTACCGAACGGGTTTTGATTATGAGAAGAATTACGGCGGTTGCGCTCAGTGCGTTATTGCCTCACTTTACGATGTTTTTCCTGAGCTAAAAAACGAAGAAATTTTTAAATCGGCAACAGGCATCGGCGCCGGGGTGGGATTGACTACCATGGGCAATTGTGGCGCTTTGACGGCGGCCGTCATGATTATAAGCCAGATATATGGAAGGGAATTAAAAAATATTGCCGATGCAGAAAGAAAAAGATTCGTCGCCTACCGATTGGGGAAAAAACTGGTCAATAAATTTCTCGCCGAATATGGGACTGTTATCTGCAGGGAAATACAAAAAAAGATAATGGGACGCTCGTTTAATCTGTATGAGGAATGGAATGATTTTCTTGCCGCCGGCGGTCATTCAACCGCCTGCACAGTTGTTGTGGGAAATGCATCCCTTTGGGCAGCGGAATTAATTACTGAAGTAAGGCAGAAAGGCATCGAAGAAGTCTTGAAGGATTAGGTGTGATATTCCCGATTCCATCCAGAAATTGCCAAAACAAACGCCGAAATCAAGGCCATTGATAACCATGCTCATTTCTCTTATTTCTTCTCAGCGCCGTGATGCTTTTTGGAGGTCGTGTTATGCGGAACAGATTCCTCTATTTTCCCAGTAGCGTGATGCCGCAACCGCAACTGCTGGCTGCTGAAAGAGTGAGACTCTGGCCGGACTCTGCTGTCAATTACCGGGGATTGATTGCCGATAGTAATTCACTTGCCTCGGAGGGGACAATTTTACTTTTTCACGGTAACGGCGGCACGGCTCTTGACAGAAGTTTCTATCTGGCACCTTTAATGAATCTTGGCTTTCGGGTAATTCTCGCCGAATATCCGCAATACGGTGGCCGTCCCGGAGAGCTGGGTGAAAAGCCTTTTGTTGCCGATGGCCTGGAGACTGTTTGCCTGGCTTACGAACAATACGGCAAACCTCTTTATCTGTTGGGTGAGTCTCTGGGCTGCGGCGTGGCTGCGGCTGTCTGCCGACAATCGCCGGTTCCCATTGCAGGAATTATTTTGATCACACCGTGGGATACACTCGCTTTGGTTGCCCAATCACTATTTCCCTTTTTGCCGGTAAAGATTCTTTTGGCCGACAAATATGACAATATCGCCAATCTGCAGACATTCCGGGGGAGAATATCAGTAATCGGCGCCGAACAAGATGAAATCCTGCCGGTTGCCCATGCCCGTAATTTATACGAAAAATTGCCTCATGGCCAAAAGCGCCTTTGGATAATCAAAGGTGCAGGACATAACGACTGGCCGTTTTTTGCAAGTTTTTCTTTATTTCAAGAAATAACCGACTTTGTCAATATCAGCAGAGTTTAACTGCGCCTGCCTTAATTTAATTGTTTACATCAGTAGCAACAAGCATAAGTTCAGTTTTTGCGTTGCGTCAGGAACAACTGCATAGGTGTTGACTATTGCCTGCGGTTCTTACAGATCGGGGCGTGAATGGGAATAAGGCGAGATTACCAAAAAAGATTTTGAAAGGATGAAAAAATATCCGGAATAAATAAGACTGGAACGAAGATTTTTTACCCCATCGGCAATCAGACGGGACCGCTCTTACGTTGGCCACGTGAGGCGGGATCCTGCCTGTAAAATTTCTTCATAACGCGGTAAAGATTGGGGGTTTGTTTTAACATTAAAAGCGGTCGGACAAAAAACTGTTCGGTGGCAACAGCAAAAAATTCCGCTTCATTAACTGCACCGTAATCGTCAAGAAATGTTTTTTGTCCTTGCCGGACTTCCTTTTTAATGCGCAGATATTCACGGGAACATGTTTGTACCCATTCCCTGTACTCAGCCCTGTTGCCAAGCGGAGGAGTGCCGTCTGCGGCTCCGTCGAGCATATCCAGTTTATGGGCAAATTCGTGATAGACAACGTTATGTCCGGATTGAGGCCGGCGTCCGCCGTGCAGAACCGCATCCCAAACCAGAATAAGAGGCCCTTGATGAAAGGCTTCGCCGATAATGGGAGAGGCTGGCTCAATAGGTTCGAGAATATTTTCAAAATAACCGGGCTTTCGTTCCGGTGAGACAACTGTGGAAGGATAAATAATTATCGTTTCAACATTTTTATAGTAATTGTGAGGAAGGCCGAGAAGAAGCAGGCAAGCCTGGGCGGAAACTGTAACGCGGATTTCATCATTAAGAGCAAGCCCGCCGCAGCCTTCCCAATGTTTTTCTCTGATGAAAACACTGATGAGGGCGCGCAGTTGAGCGCGCTCTGCATCATTGAGCTGGACATATTGAGCAAAGTTTTCTTGCAGTGTCTTTTCCCAGGCGGGAGGAAAAGGTATGTCCGTCAGTTTTTGCCGGCGGCGATTGGTCAGCCATTGAAACATATGCTTGTTCCGTCTTTGTGACAATAATCCAGGCGAATTGTTGCCGGGAGTATCCGTCATGTTGTTTCAATCAATATCCGCTGTCTTTCATTTTACCGCAGATATGCTTTACGACAGCCTCCGCCATTTTTTCAGTATCTTTTTCTGTTGCTGCATCGGTCCAGGTAAAATCAGTCATTGAGCGCCAACTTTCTATTGATTCTCCGGTTTTACCGTCATATAGTTTTATATAAACGTCAACATCCCTGCGCCAACCGGTAAATTTCAGACTTTTGCGGATGGCTATGATACCGTGCAGAAGGTAATCGGCTTCGAGAGTTTTACCCAGCGCTTTGTATTCATCGGTGCTCAGACCGAATATCTTCGTCAGATCGTAACCGCCAGCAGCAACAGACTTTTGCACATTATCTTTATTTGCAAAGGAAAAAACTTTTCTTTCGGCAAGGCAATTTACCAGTTGATCAGTGATAAAGTTAGCCGTTACTGGATCATTGGAACTTAAGATGGGCAGCATTGCCGCCCTGGGAGCTGTTTTTTGTTGCATTGCTTCCTTTTCTTTTGTGTTTTCAGCAGCATGACAAATGCTTACTGCTGATAAAGCGAAAATAACGGCCAGCATCATCAGAGATAAATAACAGAATCTTTTTTTCATTAATGTTTCTCCTGAATATTTTTTGATAAATTATAGGCAAAACTTCCGGCAGGTGTCAATTGAAAACGGCCGGCGTTTTTTCTCAGTTGTTTATGAATTTGATGGCGGGTCTGATAATTCAGTATTCGAAAAAAAACGGAAAAGTTCCTTTTCTTTGGACCTCATTTTATCTGTTTGCGCGCGGTTGGCCCCTTCATGATTGTAGCCCAGCAGATGTAAAAGACCGTGGATTGTCAGGAAATCAATTTCTTCATCAAGAGTCAGGCCACCGGCGGCCGCGTCATTTTTTGCTGTTTCAACAGAAATGACTATGTCACCCAACATGGCCGGATTCAGCGAGCCGAATTCTCCCTCCTGTAAAGAAAAAGAAAGAACATTGGTTGCTTTGTCTCTGCCGAGATATTGTTTGTTGAGGAGATGAATAGTTTTATCGTCAACAAGGGTCAGGCTGATTTCCTTATCATCGCAGGCAAGGACGCGCATCATTATTGTCATGTTGCGGCGGATCCGCCGCCTGTTGACGGCAAATTTATTCTGTTGGTTTTCTATCAGTATTTTCATTGGCTTCCTGTTTACCGTTTGTTTCCTTGCCTTGTTCCGCCGGATAGTCAATGCGATGATGGAATATCCCAGTTAAGATGCGGGTGAATGTTTCCGCTATTGTATTGAGGTCTTTCATGGTCAGGGCGCAGTCTGCCAGCTGGCCGTCGGCATAAGCTCTTTCTATCCTCTCAGAAACCAGCGAACGGATACGCGAGGGAGTCGGGTTGGAAAGGGTGCGCGAAGATGCCTCGATAATATCGCCCAACATGACCAGGCCGGCTTCGCGTGTCTGGGGCTTGGGGCCCGGATAACGGAAATCGCTCTCCGAGAGCGAACGGATTGATTCATCCTTGTTCTTTTTAGCCTTATCGTAAAAAAAGCTGACGATGCTCGTGCCATGATGCTGGCGGATGATATTGACAATGTCTTTGCCCAGCTTGTTTTTTTCCGCCATTTCACAGCCGTCTTTAACATGCGACATGATAACCAGGCTGCTCATTTTCGGTGAAAGCTTATCATGTTTGTTTTCATTCCTCGGCTGATTTTCAATAAAATACTGCGATTTGGTAAGTTTGCCGATATCGTGATAATAGGCGCTTACTTTGGTGAGAAGGGAATTGGCGCCGATTGCTTCGCTGGCTGCTTCCACCAGTGAAGCAACGATGATGCTGTGGTGATATGTGCCCGGAGCTTCAATTATCATTTTCTGAAAAATCGGCTGATTGAGATTAGCCAGTTCCAGCAGCTTTATATCAGTAACAAAACCAAAGAGGCTTTCAAAAACAGGCGTGATTCCCGCAACGATAATTCCCGTTACAATGCCGCCGGCCAGGGCCATCAATAATTTTGCCAGTAAATCATTTAAAAAATTCCCCGAAATAAGATTGAGGCACACTACTGTGACCATGTTTATCAAGCCCAGAAACAGGCCAACTTTAATAAATGCCGAACGCTGGCGGCTGTTGACTATCTGGTAAGCTGCGGCTACTGAACCCAGAAAGGAAAACAACGGGAAAATAATTTTTTCATTAAAGAGAAACGCGCTGAGAAATGATGTAAAAATGCCTAAAATCAGAGCGACATTCCGGTTTATTAATACGGCGACAACCATCGAACCCAGGGCAAAGGGAATGGCGAAATAACAGGCCTCTACGGAGATGACCGGAAAAGCTCTGTTAATGGCGTTTGCCAGAAAAATGCCGATCTTGATAAATATTATCTGCAGCACGACTATAATGCTGAAGACAAGCAAATCAACGTTGGAGCGTTCCGATTTCTTTGCCCAGTTACGGGTGCGCCAATAAAAAAGTATAACCGCCATAAAAATCGCTATAAGGAAAATACCCAGCAGGACGGCAATGCTGTAAAATTTGTTGTAGCCGGCTGATTTGTAAAATGCATCCAGCTTCGCCAGCTCCATTAAACCGATTTTTTCGCCTTCCCGGACTATCATTTCATTTTTCTGAACCTGAAAAAAAACCGGTTTAACTTCTTCGACAGCGGCTATTTTTCTCTTTTCCGTTGCGTCTTTATTCAGAGTCAGGTTCGGTTCAATCAGTTTCTTCGTCAGGCTGAGAGCAGTCCGCTGAATGTCGTTGTCATATATTTTAAACACTGCCGCAACCCGCTTTGCCAGGATTGGATTGATATCGCTGATATTGACAATCGCTTTCAAATCTTTAATTTCCTGTGTTTCCTGATTGATGACATCGCGAACGACAATGCCTTTATCCTGCTCGTTTTTTGTAAAATTAACATTGGTTATCAAGCGGCTTTCGTAAACAGAGCTGATTAATCTGCTGAACCTGTTCAGTAATTCATCCGAAAATTTGCGCAAATGAATTGCGTTGAATTCGTCGGAGCTTAAGGAAACACCCAGGGCTGTTTCAATTTTTTTCTTCGGTAACTGCGTATCAGGAGGGGAGGGGTGAAGATTGCCACTGGATTTATCGTTGGAAGTTTTACGCAAATCATTGGCCGCAGAAAAAGCCTGAACCAGTTTTGTTTTGATATTTAAAGGCACGTTGCTGTCGTAATCATAAATAGGCTTGATGTTTTCTGCGGCATCTTTTTTCTTTTGAGCGGTTGATTCCAGATCCTCCACTAAAAAATCACGATCTGCTTTGATGTTACCGGGGACAATCATGCCGGCTGTAAAACTGGGCCGGAACAGATGCAAATCAGGTGATAAAAGAAAGGCCAGGCACAGACAGAGCAGGATGGCGATTGTCCAGTTCTGCACCACGGGATTTTTGGCATAAATGGCCAGGAAATCAAATTTATGGAACAATTTGCCGGTAAACCTGAATAAAATGCCGCCTGCTTTGTGTATTAATTCCATAGCGTTACTTTACGGGTGTTTGTTGTTTCTTCGACCATTGTCAAAGGGGGCATATGCCCTGATGATATCCTGAACAAGAGGGTGGCGCACCACATCAATCTCGGAAAAATTGACGAAACGAATGCGCTTTATTTTCCCCAGAATATGTTGAGCTTCCACAAGCCCCGATACTTTATCCTGCGGTAAATCAACCTGGGTAATGTCGCCGGTGATGATAGCTTTAGAACCGAATCCCAATCTGGTCAAGAACATTTTCATCTGCTCTGATGTCGTGTTTTGAGCTTCATCGAGGATGACGAATGAATCATTGAGGGTTCTTCCCCGCATAAAAGCCAGCGGTGCGACTTCAATCAGGCCTTTATTGATAAAGGTGGACGCTTTTTCCAAATCAATCATGTCATAGAGGGCATCATAAAGAGGCCGCAAATACGGATTGACTTTTTCGGCCAGGTCTCCGGGCAGGAAGCCCAGTTTTTCGCCGGCTTCGACAGCCGGTCGCGCCAGGATAATGCGGCTGACTTTCTTTTCCAGCAGAAACGAAACAGCCATCGCCATCGCGAGATATGTTTTACCTGTTCCCGCGGGGCCAATAGCAAAAACCATATCAAAATTACGAATGTATTCAATATAAAGACGCTGCGCGATGCTCTTGGGCGTAATCACTCTTTTCTTTGACGAGATGAAAACAGTATCCAGAAATATCCTGGCCAGTTCGAAGGTTTTATCTTCGGAAAGAATGCGGTGGGCGTAATCAATATCGGAAAAATGGAGCGACCAGCCTTTTTCCATAATAAAATAAAGCTGTTGCAACATGCTGCTGATTTTTTTAACAGGAGCAGCCTCTCCGGAAACGGACAGATGATTTCCCCATGGCCTGATTTGCACTGGTTCCAGTTTTTCTATAAGTTTTAAGTGTTTATCATGTTCACCGCAGAGGATTTTCAGCAAATCATGATCGGAAAAATCAATTTTTTCCACGCAGACATCTTTTACATTTTTTTTCAAGGAGTGTTTTGCCTCTATTTAATGATTTCAGGGACGATTTTCTATCATTGTGCAGAATCCTTTGCAATACAAATTAGTCTTGCAAAAAGATGTGTCCGAAAACCTTGGCATTACCAACCATATTATCAATATTACAATTTTCGTCAGGCTGATGGGCTGTTTGGTTGTTTTTTGACCAGACGGCTACAGGCAGGTTGTATCGGCGTAAATCGGCGGCAAATGTTCCTGCGCCGACTCCGCCTAAAACTGGTTCAATTCCATAGACTTTTTTAATAGCGGAGATCAGAGCTTTTATTACCGGCGCATCGGCATCAGTCGCCGGTGCGGATTGCATTTTATACACTTCGGAACATTCAACAGTGACTTTAAATTTCTTTTCTATCTTTTTGATAATAAAAGCTATTTCCATTTGAACATCATCCAGCTTATAGCAGGGCAGAATACGGCAGTCCATACAGAAAACATCTTCTCCCGGAATAGTGTTGATATTGCCGACATTGGCTTCCTTTTTGGTAGGCTCAAAGGTGCTGGCCGGAGGATCAAAAATAGCATCGGTATGGGGGAATAATTTTTTCAGATGAATCAGTTTGGTGACGAGGTGGGAAGCTGCGACAAAAGCATTTTTACCCAGCTGCGGCTTACTGCCGTGGCACTGTTTGCCGATTGTCCGGAAACGGAGCCAAAGCATGCTTTTCTCGGCAATTTCGATGAAAGAACCTGCCGGATTTCCGGAATCCGGCACTATTATCAGATCATCCTTGCTGAAAATGTTCTGATTAGTTTCGAGGACATGGAGCAGCCCTTTGACACGGGCGGCCTCCTCATCGGCAATAAAGGCTAACCTTATGGAATTAAATGGTATAATTCCTTCTTCCCGTAAAGATTGCGCTGCGAATATCGAAGAAACCATATCCTGCTGATTGTCTTCCACGCCGCGGCCATAGATATGGCCATCCCTGACAATTGCATCATAAGGATTGTGGCTCCAGAGCTTTATTTCGCCGGGTGGAACAATATCCAGATGAGTAATTATCCAGATGAATTTTGTTGAATTGGTGCCGGGAACAGTCACGATAAGGTTGGGTCGGATGCCGGATGAAACACGTTCGTCTGAAGCATTGTAATTTCTGATACCGGTAAATCCCATTTCGACAAGGCGCTTTTGCAGAAAAGTGGCTTTAGCCAATTCGCCGTCGCCGCCGTTTTCGGGACCGACGGCGGGAATAGCGCAAAGTTCCCTTTGCATTTGTACCATCTCATCGCGGTGTGAATCAATCCTCGCCATCAGGCGATGAAATTTATCATTATCAATGATCATAATTAACCTTTATTCTTCAGGATTGATCATTACAGCACCGGGCAGGGGATTATCGAATTCCTTAATATTTCCGAGAATAAGGACAGTGTTGCCCTCTTTATTCAGATACCTTGCGGCGGCTTTTTTTAATTCCTCTTCTCCTACATTATTTATCCTGTCGCAATATGAAGTCAGATAATCGGCAGGCAGATTATCATATTCCATTTTCATCTGCTGCCAGGCGATATCCCTTGTCGAAAGAAAAGAAAAGATAAAGCCATTGTTGATAGATTTCCTGGCCCAGGCGATTTCTTCTTTTTTAACTGAATTGGCTTTAACGTCATCTATTATCGAATTAATCAGAGACAGTGCTTTGCCTGTGGTCTGGTTTTTTGTAAAGGCGTAAGCCCCGAAAAGGCCGTAATCCGGGCGCGAGCGGTAAAAGCTGCCGGCACTGTAAGCAAGCCCTTCATTATTGCGCACGGCGGAAAAGATACGCGAGGAAAAGCCGCCGCTGCCGATAATAAAATCAAGGATGGTAAATGCGTAGTAATCCTTATCTTTTTTGGCGGGAGCGAAGGAGCCGATGATAATAGTGGATTGCGGTATTTCTTTGTCAATGCAGAAGATGCCGCCCTGCCTGTTCTGCGGCGGAGGGACAATTTTCCTGGTGTCCGATTTTTTCCAGTTCCCGAAATATCGGGAAATTAAACGCGAGGCGCTCTCAACTGTAATATCCCCTGTTACCACCATCATGATATTATCCGGAGAAAAATACGTCTTGTGAAAAAGGAGCAAGTCTTCTCTTTCGATCCTACCGATTGACTTGACAGTTGAATATCGTCCCCGCTCGTTATCTCCATAAATGAGGCGGTTAAATTCCCGAAATGAATAACGCTGCGGATTATCCTTCAGCCGGCGCAATCCTTCCTTGGTTAATTCTTTGGCCAGAGTGAATTTGGCATCTTCAAAAGCGGGATTTATCAGCATTTGCGACAAAAGATTAATGCCCGTTTCCATGTTTTCCTTTAAGACGGAAAAAGAAACATCCGCTGATTCCAGGTATATGCTTATGTCCGGGGCGGAACCCAGAAAATCAAAACTGCTGTCCATTTGCGAGCTGGAAATATTGCCGGCTCCTCCCGTTTTCATCACCTGTGCCGTTAGTTCCGCCGTGCCTTCTTTGCCTGGCGGGTCATACATGGAACCTGTTCTGATGATGGCGTTGATGTTAACGATCGGTAATTCCCTATCTTCCAAAATGTAGAGAATTATTCCATTATCCAGAACCAGCCGCCTGGCCTGCGGCAGCTGTATTTGCAGCGGCTGGTAGGAAAGATTATCGGGAGAAGGCAGGCTGCCTGTTTCCGCATTTGCGGAGAAAGCCGTCACCAGGGATAAAATTACCATTATCAGTAAATATTTTTTCATAATTATCTTCATTATCTTCCGGTTATTTTTTCTTTCGCGTCAATGTAGCGATTGTCATATTTTCTCTGGTGAAGTATTTTTTGACGGCATTTTGAATATCAGCCGGCGTTATTTTATCAATGGTTGAGAGATAACGGGAGAAGTAATTAAAATCTCCCAGCAGAACTTCATAATAAGACAGGATGGACGCCATTTCGGAATTGGAATCAAAGCCGCTGATGAAATCCATCTTCATCCGGTTTTTGGCTTTGGCCAGTTCCACATCGGTAACCGGCGCGCTTTTAAGTTTTTCAATCTCCTGCCAGATTATTGCTTCGATCTTTTCATTGGTGTAAGGCTGGCGCGGTCTGGCAAAAAAAGCGAAAAGATTCGGATAAAGAGTTCCCGGCGTGCCGTTGGCCGTGCTGATACTCTGGGCGACCTGCATCTCATTAATCAGCAAATTATAAAGGCGCGAGGAACGGCCTTTGGTCAGAATATTTTCCAGCACATCGAGGACATAATCATCAAAGGCCGGAGCGGTCGGTTTATGAAAGCCGATAATCATCAAGGGATTGGCATCAAATTCAACATTGACTCTTCTTAATTCCGTTTGCGGCGGTTCCGGAGCGATTAATGTTCTCTCCGCTTGCACCGGAGGTATATCGCCGAAATATTTTTCAATTAATTTCAATGTTTTTTCGGGATTGATGCTGCCGACAACGGCGATGACGGTCGTCTGCGGCGATTTATATTTTTGAAAATACTTATTCATGGCGGCAATGTCCAGCCTCGCAATGTCCTCCTGCCAGCCGATAACGGGGCGGCGATAGGGATGAGACTGAAAAGCCGTCGCCAGAAATTGTTCATATAATTTGCCGGAAGGGTCTGCTTCAATGCGTTGGCGTCTTTCTTCCAGAACGACATCGCGTTCGGTATAAAATTCACGGAAAACAGGATTCATCATTCTATCCGCTTCGATTCTCGCCCAGAGCTCGATTTTGTTGGCAGGGAGGCTGACCTGATAAGTTGTCACATCCTGGCCGGTGGAAGCATTCATGTCGAGGCCGCCGTTTTCCGTATAGAGCCGGTCAATTTCATTGGGAATTACATATTTTTTGTGTTCTTCCTGGAGTATTTTCAGGCGGACGGTAAACTCTTTGATTTTCGTCTGATTCGCTTTTTTGCCTTTCTGCTTTTCCTTATCCAGCGCCCGGCCTGTTTTATCAACCTTATCCAATATTTTCTTTTCGGCGGCGAAGTCTTTTGTACCTATCGTTTTTGTTCCCTTGAACATCATATGTTCCAGCAGATGAGCGGCTCCGGTCTGGCCATCTGTCTCATCCACGGCGCCCACGCGATGACGGATATAAAGGGAGACCGTCGGGCTGATATGGCGCTCCAGCATCAGGACAGTCAATCCGTTTTTTAATTTTACCCTGATTACTTTCTGCTCCAGGTCAAGCGCCTGAGCTTCCGCAGTCGGAAAAACAACCAGCAGGAAGACGCCCAGCAGAAAAGCGGTGATGGCAACGCAGAAGTTACTTTGTTTATTGAACATCGCTTTTGTCCCTTTTTATTCCGATTATCTGAAAATAAACATAGATAAGTCCGACAATGCAAACCATTATCACTAAAGAAGCTGAAAAAAAATACATGACAAATTCCAGCGGATTATTCAAATTATAGGAGTTAATCATGATAGTTACGCCTTTAAGCAAAAAAAACAATGCCAGAAGTAAAATCACGATATTTTTTACCCAGAATATTGCAGGCACAATAATAAAATCTCCCCGATTAGTTCAATAATATAAATTTCTTATAGCTGCTTTAAATTTATTGTATACGGCCAGGGTAAAATCATCATTGCGGCAGGGCAGCAATGAGTTGTTATGATACAGGGGTTCGTTGCAAATGTCAAAGGGTGATAAAGCGACCGCCTCCTCCCACATCTTTGTGCCCGGAATCGGTGAATATTCGGCAAGAACAGGGCGGGCGCCGCATTCCAGCACAAAATTGATGCTGTCTTCAACTTCCCGGGCCTTCTGTCCGGGCAGGCCGCAAAGCAGATAAATGCCGATATCCGCAGTTGCATAACCAGCCTGTTTAAGATATTTAACGGCGGAGCGCAGTTCTTCATTTTTCACTTTGCCGCCTGTTTCCGTCTGCTTTTTAAAATCGGATGTTTCAAATCCGAAGCGGATTGTCTGAAAACCGGCCGAGAAAAGTAGTTTGCTGATTTCTTCATTGATTTCACGCAGGTGCAAACCGTTCGGGCAATGGAAATGGCAGGAAAGATTTCGTTTTTTTACTTCCTGCAGAATCGGAATAATCATTTTTTCCGGATTGACCAGGAGAGCGTCATCATAAAAAGTGAAATTTTTGACGCCGAAATTGCGCCGCCAGTATTCAATTTCATCGGCTACCCGCAGGGGGTTGCGTGTGCTGAATTTATCGTTGAAGATGTGTGATGAACAGTAGCTGCAATTATAGGGGCAGCCGCGGGAGGTTGTAATTGTCACCTGCTCCAGTTTCCGGACTAAATCCAAAGCCGGGTAGGGCAGGGAATCGAGATTTCCATAATCGGGTTCAAATAATGTTTCCTCGCCAAACAGATTATGCATTAACTGCAGAATCTGTTTTTCTCCGGCGCCGGCTATGATGTAATCAGCGCCGGAATGCCGCACGGCATGTTCAGCGCACAAAGTTGCATATTTGCCGCCCAGCACAATAGGAACACCCGGCAGGGTCTCTCTGATAATTTTTATGGCGTCAGTAACTCCCTGATACCAGTAAGTCATCATTGATGTGATTAAGACAAGCTCCGCGTCCTGATGAAGCTCCAGTTCACGCTTAAAGATATCCGGTCTTATTCCGTAACGGCAATATTTTTTGGGAATAGATTTCAGGCAGTCCGGTTTGGCGATGACGTCCCGGTGGAATTTGCCGGCGCCGGAAGACAAGCGGCGGGGCAGCAGGCCTGCGTCCAACATTGCCGGATGGTAGGGGTCAAGGCAATCAATATAATGGATTTGATGATTATTGCGGCGCAGGAGCGCCCCCAGATACAAAAGCCCCAACGGCTGCAGCCAGAAATCGTACGCCGCAAAATCATAAATCCAGGGGTTAACCAAAAGAATATTTTTGCTCATCGCTGTGTGCTTACCATACAGGATGCTTATTTACAAAAGCATTGTTAATTGCTAACATGCCTGCCGGAGAAAATATGGATGATAATTTAAATGCGCCGTTGCCGCTTTTGCCGATTGATTATGTCTTTACCGGGGAGAATTCCTATCAGGTAGAGTTTGTCTTTGTCTATAATTACCGGATAGATGCCAACAGATTAAAAGATGCTCTGGATAAAGTGTTGGTTTACTTTTACCCATTGCTAAGCAAACTTAAAAAAAACCCGTCGGATGATTTAACGATTACGCCTGCCAATGATGGTTTTGTCTATGAAGTTTTCGAATCAACAGAAAAAACGTTTTCCGCCGATCCCCATATTTATCTGAATACAGTAGTTTCAATGGAAAATGAACCGCTGGGGAAACTCAGGCTGACGCAGACTCCCACAGGATCCGTTTTAGGAATCAGCATCGCTCACTTCGTTGCCGACGGATTCAGCACTTTTTATTTTTTAGGCGAATTAGCCAAAGCATATCAAAAAAAATCAATAACTCCCCCGGAAATAAAGAGAAGCTGGTTCACTTCTCAAAGAGTCCAAAGCAAAGAAAAGATAACCGCGGAAGATATTGTCCGCCAGACGGGTTTTTCCGGACCTTTTCCGAGGAAAGAAGTTTCCCGCGACAGGATAGTGTGGGAAAATATAACCGTGTCCAACGATAAAATTCAGCAGATACTGAATGATGCACAAAAAGAGTCTGCCGCACGTTTAACTAAAAATGATGTTCTTTCGGCCTATCTCGCGAAAACTTATCTGACCAGATGGCAAAACAATGAACCGCTGGATAAAGCTTATATTACATCTCCCTTCGATATTCGCCGTTTTTCTGATTTGGTTTCCGGTAACTATTTCGGCAATGGGATTTGCCTGATGACAGTGGAAATAGAATATGATTGGTTTTTAAAAGCCAGTATCAGCCGGTTGGCGCAAAAAATTAGGGCTTCAATAAATAATATCAATAAAGAATATGTCATAAATTCTTATAATGTTCTGGAGCAATATCGTCACCAGGAAGGCTTACTGAAGATGCAGCAACTTCACGTTGCCCATCCCTATGCCGGTATTCTGGCCACAAATCTCTCCCGTGTTCCGCTGGAGCTTTGCGATTTCGGGCAGGGAAAACCCACCCGCTTTATGGCGCTGACCCCTTCGCCCAGAGGAGCAATCATGCTTCCCGGACAAAATGGAATTAAAGTGGATGTTTGCTTTCCCTTTTTCAGCAACACCGATAAAATGACTTGAACGCCGGGAAATTTATTGCTACCATGCCGCAAATTTCATCCTGGAGCAACAATGCGCGCGGTTATTCAGAGAATTAGCAGAGCCTGTATTCAAATTGGCAATCAGGAATATTCATCAGTTAATGAAGGACTGCTCGTTCTACTGGGAGTAGAAAAGGGCGACACAATAGCCGATGCTGTTTATATCCTTGATAAGACTGTCCAATTGCGCATCTTTGAAGATGAACAGGGCAAAATGAATAAATCCTTGCTGGATATTGACGGTGAAATGATGGTTGTTTCTCAGTTTACTCTTTTGGGAGACTGCACCAAAGGAAGGCGTCCTTCCTTCATTAACGCGGAAGAGCCGGCGCAGGCCAATAATTTATACGAATATTTCGTCAAGGAAGCGGCCAAAAAAGTAAAGAAACTGCAAACCGGGAAATTTCAGGAAATGATGCAGGTGGAACTCATCAACAACGGTCCCGTTACACTATTGCTGGACAGCAGGAAAAGTTGCTGAATAGAATTAATGGATAATGGCTGCGATATAAAAATTGACAAAGAGGGCATCTGGTATTACCGCGGCGCGGAAATGTTCCGCAAAGAAATATTAAGCCTGTTCTTTCAAAATGTTAAAAAGGATGATAACGGTAAATATCTCATCGAAATGGGCGAAGAGAAATGCTATCTTGATGTGGAAGATACAGTTTTTGTTGTTACTGAGGTTCATAAAACAAAAAAGCCGGCAGATAACAGCGATTGTTTATACGTTTTATTGAATGATGATTGCCGGGAAGAGCTTGCTTTAAGCACATTGAAAGTGGGCAAAGACAACGTTCTTTACTGTCAGGTAAAAGAAGGCCGGTTCGCCGCTCGTTTTTTGCGGAAAAGTTATTACCAGTTATCCGAATTTATTGAAGAGGAAGAAAACAGATTTTTTATTCGCCAAAGCGGGGAAAAATATTACATTAAAAATAATTAATGTAAGTGAGGTAGTTTAAATTTTTTAACAACCTTGCAAAAAGCTCTCCCGCATGCGCGGAATATGGAGGAAACAATGCTGGATGATATAGTGAAAGACGCTTTAACTTTTGATGACCTGCTGTTAGTTCCCGCCGCTTCGAATATCCTGCCGGGTGATGTGAACACGGCCACGCTTTTAACAAAAAACATTTCTCTGAATATTCCAATCGTATCGGCCGCGATGGACACCGT
>JAKLDS010000015.1 GCA_022703375.1 Deltaproteobacteria bacterium
GAGGCATCCGCCAGCAATTCCTTCTGGCGCGAAATCGCGCATTGAATGAGTTTGCCGGCAAAAGAACCCCCGCTGCCTATTATTCTGAGCAGCACACCGGTGAAAAAAGCCAGCGGACTGAGCCGGTTGCCGAATTTCTGTTGCATCAATTCGTTGCCGATTATGCCGATGGCCATAATGCCGTAAATCAATCCTATTAATTGAATATTCAACCGGGAATCGCCATAGAGAATATGGCTGAACTCGTGAGCTATTACGCCCTGCATCTCTTCGCGGTTAAATCGTTCCAGAGCTCCCCGCGTGACAGCAATTACCGTATCATCGAGGCGCAATCCCGCGGCAAAGGCGTTAATGCATTTTTCATTATCCAGAACATACACCTGCGGAACTACAACGCCTGCGGCTATGGCCATTTCCTCCACTATATTGCGAAGCTGCCGTTCGGCATTATCTATCGTTTTCCAGGAAACAAGACGGCCGCCCAGCATTTCAGCAACAGCCGCTCCACCGCCCTTCAATTCATGCATTTTTATTGCACAGGCTATGAAGATGACTAAACCTACGGCAAGGGAAACAATGATAAAACTTAAGGGCTCCCAGAAAGTAAAGGCCGAAATTTTAGCCTGAAGTTCCTCATTGGTGGGGATATTGGTGGCCAGAGACAGATACCAGAGAAGGCGCACCACACAATAAACGGCAAAAATAATTACCGCCACGGCAGCCAGAAAGAGAATGATTAACTTCCGGCAATTGCCGCGGGCCTCATCCTGCCTGGCAAAAAAATTGGTAGCGCGCCGCTCCTTCATATGGATTTCAGCAACTATTTAAAAGATACTTTGGGCGCCTGGCGATCTTCCGGTTTTTCCAAGGACTCCAGCAATTCCGCCGCTGCAAAATTGAACAACACATTATTGGGAAACTGTTCCCGATTCGTGTTGTATTCGGCGACATCATCATTATAGACCTGACGGGCGAAGGATATTTTGTTTTCCGTGGCAGTCAATTCCTCCATCAGCTGGCTGATGGTTTCATTGGCTTTCAGGTTCGGATAAGATTCCACAACGGCCAGCAGTTTTCCCATAACGGCGCCCAGTGCGCCTTCCGCCTGCATCAAACCGGCCATGGCTGAAGCATTCCCGGGATTGGCGGCAGCCAGTTTGCTGGCATCGAAAGCGTTATTACGGGCGCTGATGACGGCTTCGAGCGTTTTGCTTTCGTGCGTCAGATAACCTTTGGCGCTTTCCACCAGATTCGGGATGAGATCGTAACGGCGCTTCAACTGCACATCAATCTGTTTATAATCAGCTTTATAGCGATTGCGCAGGGCGACAAGCTTGTTATAAAGGCTGGCCAGATAATAAACGAGAAAAGCGATAAGCACGGCAAAAATAATCAACGGAATCATACAGCCCTCCTTGTGCCGGTGTTTTTAGTAACAGGCAGCAACCCGGCTTATAATGTGCTGCCATATTAGCAATTCTTCCGATAATAGCAACAAAAAAAGTCCGCAATTTTCAGTCTTTTGCCTGAATGAGAAATTATATTTTCTTTGGATTTTGTTTGGTTACGGCCAGATTGTCACGGTGGATTACTTCGTCGTAGTCCTTGTGCCCCAGCACCTGTTCAATCTTTGCCGATTTCAAACCCATTATTTTGCGGATTTCTTCAGAGCTGAAATTAACCAGGCCTTTGGCGATAACCGCTCCTTCGCCATCCACGCAGGATACCGGATCACCCGGAGCAAATGTCCCCTCGACGGCAATGATGCCGGAAGGCAGCAGGCTTTTGCCTTTTTCCGTGAGCGCCTTTTTCGCGCCGTCATCAATCGTCAGGCGTCCCCGGGAATGCAGGGTAAAAGCAATCCAGTATTTTTTGCTGGTGAGCCGTTGCGATTCCGGCAGAAAGAGGGTGCCGATTTCTTTGCCGGCCAGAATATCAGCCAGCACTTTTTTGCGCTTGCCCTCCGCAATAACACAGGGAATGCCGCAGGCGATGACTTTTTTAGCCGCCAGCACTTTGCTTTTCATGCCGCCCGTTCCCACGGAAGAAGTTGTCGCCGCGGCAATTGCTTCAATTTCGGAGGTCATGGCGCTGACCAGCGGAATCAATTTAGCCTTGCCGGACAAAGCGGGATCACAGTCATAAAGCCCGGGCGTATTCGTCAGGTTGATAAAAACATCGGCTTCAATAACATTGGCAATCATGGCCGCCAGATTATCATTATCGCCGAATTTTATTTCATCAACAGCGACAGTGTCATTTTCATTAATGATGGGAATGACGCCCCATTGCTGCAAAGTGGTAAGAGTATTGCGGATGTTCAGATAGCGTTGCCGGTCGGTCAAATCGCTCATAGTCAGGAGAATCTGGGCTACGTAAATGCCGTTCTTTTCAAAAGCTTTGGAATAGACGCGCATCAACCTCCCCTGCCCGACGGCGGCGGCGGCCTGCTTCTCCGGCATGCTTTTTAATTTGCCGGTGATACCCAGGCGATTTTTCCCCGAAGCAATCGCGCCGGAGGTAACTAGAACCACTGCATAACCACGCTGAGCCAGTTGTGTCATTTCATTAACCAGAGAATCAATGATTTTGAGATCAAGGCCGTCCGCTCCCGTGAGAACCGCCGAGCCAATTTTAATCAGTATTTTTCTGGCGTGTGATAGTGTTTCCTGACGGATATTGTTCATCGCTTATAATTTCCCGTGGTTGGCTTAACAGTTCAATTATCTTGTTCAATATTTCCTTTACGCCCTCGCCTGTTACGGCAGAAAACGGATGCAGTATTATCCCTTTTTTCCTGAACAGCGCAACTTCTTTTTTCACCCTTTCCTTTACATTGGGCAGGTCAATTTTATTGAGCGCCACAATCTGCGGCTTTTCCAGCAATTCCGGATTGTAGAAGCCCAGTTCCTTATTGATGGTCTGATAATTCGACCAGGCTTTGATATCCGGTTCGGTAGAGATGTCAATGATATGCAGCAGCAGCGATGTCCTCTCCACATGTTTCAAAAACTGAATGCCCATGCCGTGACCTTCATGCGCCCCGGTAATCAGCCCCGGAATATCGGCCATGACAAAGCTTTTGCTGTCCAGATGCTGGACAACGCCCAAATGCGGCGTGAGGGTGGTAAAAGGATAATCGGCAATTTTGGGGCGCGCTGCGGAAACGCGGGAAATAAAGGTGGATTTTCCGGCGTTGGGAAAACCGAGAATGCCGACATCCGCCAGCAGTTTCAACTCCAGTTTGAGCCAGCGTTCATCGCCTGCCATTCCTTCCTGCGCGAAACGCGGCGTCTGATGGGTGGAGGTGGCAAAATGCGCGTTGCCCTTGCCGCCGATGCCGCCTAAACCTGCGACATAAGTTTGCCCGACGACGGATAAATCGGCCAGCAACTCATTTGTCTCGAAATCTTTAACCACCGTGCCGACAGGCACAACAATTTCCAGATTATCGGCGCTTTTGCCGCTGCGGTTATTGCCCGAACCAGGCCCGCCGTTTTTGGCCAGATACTGCTGTTGATATTTTAAATCCAGCAAAGTGCGGTGGCTCTCCGCCGCACGAATAATCACATCGCCGCCCCTGCCCCCTTCACCGCCGTCGGGGCCGCCCTTGGGCACAAATTTCTCCCGCCGAAAACTGACGCAACCCGGGCCGCCGTGCCCCGCGCGAATGAATATCTTTGCTTCATCAACAAATTTCATGACTTCTCATTAAACTAAAAAGGCGCTTTAAAAAGCGCCTTTTAATTAACTATCCACGTAAACTCTATGCCGCGTAAACGCTTACTTTCTTTCTTGTCTTATCCAGTCTCTCAAATTTCACAACGCCGTTAATCAATGAAAAAAGAGTAAAATCCTTGCCCAATCCTACATTGTTGCCCGGATGAATTTTTGTTCCCACCTGCCGCACGATGATGGAGCCTGCGTTTATCTTTTCGCCGCCAAATACTTTGACGCCGCGTCTTTGTGAATTACTGTCTCTGCCGTTGCGGGAACTTCCCTGTCCTTTTTTATGTGCCATGATTTCCTCCGCTTACATCGAAATCTTTTTTATTTTCATGCTTGTTAATTGCTGGCGATGCCCTGTCTTCTTGTGAAAACCTTTGCGGCGTTTCATCCGGAAAACAATAAGTTTAGGGCCCTGCGTCTGGGCGACAATTTCACCGACAACGGTGGCGCCTTCAACAAGTGGCTTGCCTATTTTTACTTCTTTATCGTCAGAAACCATGAGGACTTCCTTGAAAATGACTTCCGCGCCCTTCTCGCCTTCCAGTTTCTCAATGGATAAAACTTCACCTTCGGTTACCTTGTGCTGTTTTCCACCTGTTTTTATTACTGCGTACATAAACGTATCCTTTATTTGATTTAAGACCGAGCTTTATAGATAATTAACGCCTGTTTGTCAATAAAATTTAACGGAACGGGCGATATTTTTTCAGCGAAGCCTGTTTCTCTCCTAAGATAATGAAATAACAGGACAATATATTATCGGCGCAGCAGCGTTGCCGTTTTCACAATGCGGATCTGCCGCGCCTGATCATCATTGAATCCCAGCACATGAGTTATTATATCCACCGGACGGGCTGAACCACCCTGCGCATGTTGGACTATCAAAATAATTTTTTTGCCGTCCTCCGACATCGCCAGTTTCTCCACAAAGGGGCGAATATCTTTGCGGATAGTTTTCCCTTTGGATAACCGTTCAATGGGAAAAGAGGCGCGGGCGAGAAAGCTGCTGATTCTTTCCGCTACCGGTTTCCATAAATCATCATCCTTTTTTTCCGGCAGGATTAACTCATAAGCAAAAGCCCGCAGCAATCGGGACAGATCAGGCTCGTCCGCGGCCAGCGGTTTTATTTCCAGCACGGCGACGCCACCAGGCAGCGCAGAATTGATTTCATTGAGCAGCCCCGGCAAAGCTGACGGATATTCAACAGCCGTAATATCCAGGTATTCCAGGTCGCTCTCCATACCCACGGACGTGGCCGTGGCAAAAGATATTTTCGGATGCGGATGAAAGCCGGTGGAGTAGGATAGCTTTAAACTGCTGCGCCGCAGGGCTCGCAGCAACGAGCCGGAAAGCTCCAGATGCGAGAGAAACCGGGAATTGCCTTTTTTCGTAAAAGTTAGGCGATAGTTCTTTTCCCTCCCGGTGCCGGTAATTGCTGCAGCGGGCGCGGCAATCTCCTCAGGCGCGGAAAAAACATTTTGCGTAGTTTCAAAATCACAGACGCCGCAGTTCTGACAACTCGCGAAACGGCAATCGCCGGTCGGAGCTTCCTGAAGCGACTTTTCGTATTCGCCAAGCAGAAAACTCCGGCTGACTCCGCAATCAATATTCTCCCAGGGCAGAACTTCACCGGTTTCCCGGGCGCGTAAATAATCAGCGGAATTAAAATTTGATTCGGCGAGCGCCGTCTGCCAAAGGTCAAAACGGAAGATTTCCGACCAACCGTCAAACCGGCACCCGAGAGAGTGTGCTTTTTCCAGCAGTGCGCCCAATCTCTCATCACCGCGGGAAAACAATCCTTCCAGCAGGCTCATGCGCGCGTCATGCCATTTCACATTGAGCCTGCGGCTCTTGACGCGCTGCCGGATGTATTCCTGCTTCGCCCTGGTCTCTTCGATATTTATTTGCCGATGCCATTGAAAGGGTGTATGCGGTTTGGGAACAAAGGTGGACAGGCTGATGGTAACTTCGCCGCGGCTGCCTGCTGTTTTGAGCGCCCGATAACCAAGATCAATTATTCCGTCAAGATCGGCTTGTGTTTCGGAAGGCAGGCCGAGCATAAAATAGAGTTTGACGGATTTCCAGCCGGCGGCAAAAACCTTGTCCATCGAGTTGAGCAGTTCATCGGCAGTATTGCCCTTGTTGATGACCCGGCGCATCCTGTCCGTGCCCGCCTCCGGCGCCAGAGTAAAGCTTGTTTTGCGGGTGCGTTTTATTTCTTCGATTAGCACTTCATTTAACGATTCGACGCGCAACGAAGGCAGCGCCAGGGCCACCCGGCGCGACCTGTAACGGTTCATCATGTTTGTAATCAGGGTCGTGAGGCAGCTGTAATCGCCTGCGCTCAAAGCCAAAAGTGATATCTCATCGTGGCCGCTTGCCGCCAGAGCCGTATCGGCCATTGCCGTAACCAGCGCGGCATTTCTTTCCCTGTAGGGGCGCCACAACATCCCGGCCTGACAAAACCGGCAGCCGCGCGTGCAACCACGCGCGATTTCCAGCACGATGCGGTCGTGAATAGTCTGCATCAGCGGCACAACTGGTTTGACAGGGTGCGGCCATAAATTCAAATCAATGACTTTTCTTTTTTGGATATTCTGTTTTTTGCCGTGGACAGCCGGCGCATAAATGCCGGGAATCTGCGCCAGTTTTTCTATCAGTCCTGTCCGGGAAAGTTTGTCTTTTATGCCGGCACGCACAGCTGCGGCAATTTCCCGGACAGCCTCCTCGCCTTCGCCGATGACAAAGGCGTCAATAAAATCAGTCAGCGGCGCGGGATTAAAACAACAGGGACCCCCGGCAATAATCAGGGGATGCGAGTCATTGCGCAAGACGCGGCGCAGCGGAATGCCCCCCAGCTCCAGCATATTTAAAACATTGGTATAGGAAAGTTCATATTGCAGAGAGAAGCCGACAACGGTAAAATCATGCAGCGGTTTTTGCGTTTCCTGAGATGTCAGCGGCAATCCCTGTACCCGCAAATATTTTTCCCTGTCCGGCCACGGGGCAAAGGAGCGCTCGGCGGCCACCCAGGGAATTTCGTTTAAAACGGAATAAATAATTTGCAGCCCCAGATGCGACATGCCGACTTCATAAGTATCGGGAAAAGCGAGGGCAAAGCTCAATTCGCAATCAGTTTTTATAACGGAATTAACTTCACCGCCGATGTAGCGGCTGGGCTTTTCCGTATTGAGTAAAGAATCATCAATCATCATGTTTTGGTTTCCTGGCATCGCTGATAATTATAATGGTTTTTTCTGATATTCCGCAGCCCGGCAAGACAAAATTTCTGCGCAAAATTGTCCGCAGCCACATAACCAAGGGAATTTTCTTTGAAGGTGTTAATCAATTCAGCGCGGACAGCTTCCCCGTTATCCTTCGGAACAAATGTTCTTTCCATCTTATACTCGTAAGTAAGCTGATCGCCGAAGATGTCTTTAACCAGCCGGCAATCATCCGCTGCGCTGAAGTAAGACTCCCGAAGAGCAATATCCGCCTTAAATACAACCTCCACCTTGACGGTATCAGCGGCTATTTCGCGGGAACAGTCAAAAATATTCAGATGAAGGCCGTTGGCCAAGACCATTTCTTCGATTAATATCATGGCTAATTTTTTTATATAATCCTCTGATAAAAGACACAAACGAGATTGACGATTACAAATTCTCTGAAAACAGATGTCCGGAGCAGGCCTGAAATCTTTTCCCATCCGGTAAATTGGAACCAATTATCATATTCACGGGGGCACCCTAAAACAAAGAAGACTGAAAATCAATGATAAAAAGGAATTCCTGCAATCTTTTCTTGTTGACTCGGAAGACAAATTAATAATACGTTAATGTCATAATAAAAACAAGGGAGCAGCGGCATGGATGAAAAAATCAAAAACGCCATAATCAGACAGGCGGAAGCCGAACCATTCGCCTGTAAATCAGGATTAAAGCTTGTTGAAGTTCAGGAAGGCTATGCCCGCGTAGCAATGGATTTCACGGAGGATATGGAAAATATTTTCGGCATGGCGCACGGCGGGGCGCTGTTTGCGCTGATTGACGAGGCGTTCGAAATCGCCTCCAATTCGCACGGCACGATGGCCGTTGCCCTGAACATGAATGTCAACTACTTAGCCTCTCCAGCGCGAGGTGCGAAATTGACCGCGGAAGCTAAGGAAATGAACAAAACCAGAAAGACGGCTCTCTATGATATTCGTGTCACTGATGAACACGCTGTTCTCATCGCCTCCTGCCAGGCGCTCGTATACCGCAAAGATAACCCGCTGCCATTTTTGGAGAAATAATTTTAGCTATTTTATTCATTTTTCCAGTAAAATAAGGTATGTTTGAAATGTTGAATAAGCTGGATAAAATATATCCGTCTGGATTCTTAATTTGGATACCTTTTATCCATGAGTAAAAAAAATTTTAAATATTTTTCCTGTTGAACATGAAGATAGTTAATAATAACAGCGCTAAATTATTTTCCGCAAGTATTGGTATAAACTTTGCTCAAAAAAAGAGACGACTCTAAAATATAGAATTGAGAATTCCTTGAACTACATTTACCAAATATCCGGGTGATGATGAAACATAAAATACTTTTTCTTTCAATAGCATTTTTAACCTGGCCGATTTTCGCCGGCGGCGCTGATATAGCCAGAGATGACACTCTGGATTTAAAGCGCTGTCTGGATATTGCCATACATAATCATCCCAACATCAATTCGGCAGCCAATACTATCAGAATAATTGAAAGCCGCGAGGGGCAGGCGAAGGCCAATTACTATCCTCAACTTTATTTATCTTCCGGTTATTCGCGCATCGGTCCGGCAACAGCCTCTTTAATACGCGGGACGGATCCCTATGATTACTATACCGGCAGCATCAACCTCAATCAGACTATATTTGATTTCGGCAAAACGGCCACGCAGGTGGAAATCCAGCGATTCAATATCACCTCGGCCAAAGCTGATTTTTCCGATATCATCAACTCCATTATTCTGAATGTAAAAAAGGCTTATTACGGCTTGTTGCAGGCCAGAAGAAATGCCGACGTCGCCTTGGAAACAGTCAAACAGTTTCAGCAGCACCTGGAGAGAGCCAAAGGTTTTTTTGAAATCGGCACAAAACCAAAATTTGACGTAACTAAAGCGCAGGTTGATTTGAGCAACGCGAAAATAAATCTGCTCAAAGCGCAAAACGCGGCACGCATCTCCGCCATAACGCTGAAAAACACGATGGGAATGCCGGATGCTCCCGACTTTAACCTGCAGGATAATTTATCCGCGACATTTACCGAAATAAAATTTACTGAAGCGCTTTCCCTCGCCTATCAAAACAGGCCTGATTTGGCATCCGTTATTGCCAAACGTGAAGCTGCGGAACGCAACATCAATCTCGCCGGGAAAGGTTATTTTCCCGTTCTTTCGGGAACTGCCGGATATGGTTTATCCGGCAGTGATTTTCCGCTCGACCGGGGCTGGAATGCCGGAGCCACCCTCACATTTCCTCTATTCAGCGGTTTTTCGACAAAATATCAGGTGGCAGAAGCCAGAGCCAATCTGCAGGTCTTAAAATCCAACGAGGAACTGCTCCGCCAGTCCATCATATCCGATGTTCAGCAGGCCTACGCCAATCTGCAGGAAGCAAAAGATGAAATCGCCGTAGCTGAACTGATTGTTGTGCAGGCTCAGGATAATTACGATCTTGCTCAGGGCAGATATGCAACCGGCGTCGGCAATCCCATTGAAATTACCGACGCGCTGGTGTCGCTGAATAATGCGAAATATGCCTTAAATGCCGCGCTTTACGGATTCAAGATTGCAGAGGCGACGCTGCAAAAAACGATAGGGGCCAGAGAATGAAGAAGAAAATTATTATCATTTCCATAATTATTTTAATCTTAATTATCGGCGGATTTTTCTTTTTCCGGAAAAGCGATGGTGCAAAAGGATATAAAACAGAAGCCCTGTCCAGAGGCATAATCAAGGCAACTGTAACGGCGACGGGAACAGTGAACGCCGTAACTACTGTTCTTGTAGGAACACAGGTTTCCGGAACTATTAAAAAGCTGCTTGTTGACTATAATTCTCCGGTAAAAAAAGGCCAGTTGCTGGCACAAATTGATCCGGAGCTTTTTCAGGCGCAGGTTGATCAGGCCAGAGCCAACCAGCAACTGGCTGTCGCTAATGTCGCGAAGGCAGAGGTTGCCCTGACCGACACCCATCGCACATACGAACGTAACAAAACCCTTTTCGCCAAGAATTTTATCGCCCGCAGCGATCTGGATAATGCCGAAACAGCCTTTCAATCGGCGGACGCTCAGCTCAAAGCCGCCAAAGCGCAGGCCGCTCAGGCCCAGGCCGCACTGCGCGTTGCGGAAACCAATTTGCATCACACTAACATTCTTTCGCCCGTCAACGGCACTGTTATTTCCCGCAGTGTTGACGTTGGTCAGACCGTAGCCGCCAGCTTCCAGACACCTACCCTCTTCAATATCGCCGCTGATTTAACCAAAATGCAGATTGACACCAGTGTTGATGAAGCCGATATCGGCAGGGTGCAGGCGGGACAAAAAGTTACATTCACAGTAGACGCCTATCCGGAAATATCTTTTCAGGGAAACGTTTCGGTGGTCCGCAACGCTCCCATAACTGTGCAAAATGTTGTTACTTATAATTCTGTAATCACAGTGGACAATTCCGCTTTGAAACTCAAACCGGGTATGACAGCCAATGTTTCCATTGAAACAGCTACCCGGGAAAATGCCCTGCGTGTGCCCAATGCCGCTCTGCGTTTCAAGCCTTCCCTGCCTGCAGAAAAAGCCGGAAGCAATCCGGCGATCAGGGGAGAAAAGGCCGCCCGGGGGTCGGGTATCTGGATTCTGGAGAATAAAAAGCCGAAACATGTAAGAATTTCAACGGGCATCAGTGACGGCAAATACACGGAAGTAACCTCAGGTGAAATAAGCGAAGGCCAGCAGGTTATTATAGATACCCAAAGCGCGGTTAAAAAAAATGATCAGGCTGCGGGGGCAGGCGCACCGCGTTTTATCCGCTAGGAAAATAGAATGGCCCTGATTGAAACAAGAAACCTCTGCAAATTTTATAATGTCGGCGATACCGTTGTCCGCGCGCTCGACAACGTGAGTCTGCAAATCAATGCCGGAGAATTTGTGGCGATTATGGGACATTCCGGTTCGGGTAAATCAACCTTTATGAACTTAATCGGCTGCCTGGACCAACCCACCGGCGGTAATTATCTGCTTGACGGCATCAGCATCAGCGGCCTGCAAAAAGATGAACTCGCTGATATCCGTAACCGCAAAATAGGATTCGTTTTTCAGGGATTTAATTTATTATCCCGCACCTCTGCCGAAGAGAATGTCGAACTGCCGATGCTCTACAGCCATGTTCCGGTCAAAGAAAGAAAAAAACGGGCAAAAGAAGCGCTGGGAAAATTAGGTCTTGCCGGAAGGGAAGACCATCACCCCAATCAGCTCTCCGGAGGACAGCAACAGCGCGTGGCAATAGCCCGTGCTCTGGTTAACAAAGCGCCGGTTATCCTTGCCGATGAGCCGACCGGAAATCTCGACAGTAAAACCAGTGAGGAAATAATGGAGCTTTTTGTTGAGCTGAATCAGGCGGCGCAAACAACAATTATTCTGGTGACACACGAACCGGATATTGCCCGGTTCAGCAACCGGATTATCCGCTTTATGGACGGACAGGTTGTCAGCGACGAGCCGGTGGTGAAATCATGATTAATATTACTTCGACGCTGAAAATAGCTCTGCGCGCCTTATGGGTCAATAAAATGCGCTCCTTCCTGACCATGCTGGGCATTATTATCGGTGTCGGAGCCGTTATCACGATGCTCGCTGTCGGCACGGGAGCCAGCGAAAAAATATCGGAGCAAATCGCCAGTGTCGGCAGCAATCTGATTATCGTTATTCCCGGCAGCATCACCCAGGGCGGTATCCGCATGGGTATGGGCAGCCAATCCACTTTGACCAGAGATGACGCCGAAGCAATTGAGAAAGAATGCTCGGCGGTAAAAGCGGTAGCTCCGGTTTTGAATACCGCCGCGCAGATTATTTACGGCAATCAAAACTGGGCAACGGGTGTTTACGGCACATCTCCCGGAATTCTGGAAGTTAAGGATTGCGGGCTTGTCGCCGGCAGAAATTTTATCGATCAGGATATCCGCAGCGCCAACAAAGTCTGTCTGCTTGGGCAAACAATTGTAGATAATCTTTTCGGCGGAATTGATCCCATAGGCCAGATAATCCGCATCAAGAAAGTCCCTTTTACAGTCATTGGTATTCTCGAACCTAAAGGCCAATCCTTAATGGGACAGGATCAGGATGATGTAATTTATGTGCCGGTAACAACAGCCCAAAAAAGGCTTGTCGGCAGAGCAACGCCGGGAATGGTTCGTTCCATCATGGTTAAAGCCATCAGCGCCGATCATATGGCTCTTGCGGAAAAGCAAGTAACGGAACTACTCCGGCAAAGACACCGCACCGGCAGCAATAAAGATGACGATTTCACGGTGCGCAATCTGACTCAAATGATGCAGGTGGCGGAACAATCAGCCAATGTTATGACCATCCTGCTGGGCGCCATAGCGTCTATTTCCCTCATTATCGGAGGGATCGGCATTATGAATATCATGCTCGTTTCGGTTACGGAGAGAACAAGGGAAATAGGCATCCGCATGGCTATCGGAGCCAAAACCTGGGATATCCGCGTGCAGTTTATCATTGAAGCCCTGACGCTTTCCATGATCGGCGGTATATTCGGCATAGTAACCGGCGTCACCGGAGCGAATATTTTATCAGCAGTGGCCGGCTGGTCTACAATTGTATCCGCGCTATCCATTTTCCTGGCTTTTGGTTTTTCCGGTCTTGTCGGTATATTTTTCGGTTTCTACCCCGCCTATAAGGCTTCACTGCTCAATCCGATTGACGCTTTGCGCTACGAATAGGAGTTATGAAACAGAATTGCCGGCAAAACGGCTTGCGGTTCTCCGCAATCGGGCACCGGAGATAGATAACCACCAGCCATTATCAGGCCGCAAATAAGTTTTTTCAGGAAAACAGGTATTCCAGTTCCTTCAGGCTTTCTTCAATAGAGTAGGGAAGCTCTTTGGCGAATATATCCAGGAGAACCATCGCGTTGACGCTGGCATCTTTTTTGGCAAGAGCACGGAAACGCTCCATCAGGCCAATATTGACGGTTTGTATTTGCCGGTAAATATCCACCAATCCTTTGAGATTCCAGTCAGCCTCTTCGCCCTTAATGTGGAGGAAATACTGACGTAGCAGATAGGAACTGGCGGCACGGTAAATCGTATCTTCCAGAGAAGCAAACGGCAGATGATAGCGCACCATTGGTTTAATCTGGCTCAGAATAGGGCAGCCGCACGTCACCATATAAATTCCCAACATCGAGCTTAAACCCTTCTGGATGGTGGTATCGGAACTATAGACGCGCTCCGCCGCCTGAACAATTACTTTTACTTTTTCGTAAGAAGCGGTATTGAGAAAAGCATTCAGAATGTTATGAATCCGCAGGCAAACCGGGCAATAATCTATCTTTGCTGAATGCAGAGTACAGTTGGGGCACTGACCGTTTTCCAGTTTGGCCCATTCGGCGGGAACATCATTATCATCAGCAACATAATTCAGATTATGGGCATCCAGACTAATAGAGAAATCAATGGTTCTCCCGTCCGCAAAGATAAAAGAATACTTGAATTTAATTAAATCCTGATCGCTCACAAAAGAACCTGCCCAGTGTTCAATAGCGTTGAAAAATCCATCCCCCGATTGCTTTTCTATTCCATTGATGCCATTGTTCTATATAATAAATGCACTTTAAATACCACGGTCAAAACTTATTTTTTCTTCATGGTCGCCGTATTGCTCTACAATCATCGGAAGCCGGGACTGAGGAAAGCACATGGCCATATTTTTCTCATGTGCGGCTGAGATTATAACCGAATTAATCACCGTGCATTTTCTTTTTGTTCTTATCCTTAAAAAAATCAGACATCACTTGTTATTGTTCCCCAATATTCATTAATCTGCATATGAAATCATAATATTATGGAAGTAAAGACCGGCTGTGTTTTTGGGAAAAAACGACTATTTCAGCAAAACTGTTGTTTTTTATACTTATTTCAGGAGAATCCATTAAGTAAATGTAATAATTGATAAAATTATCAGTTAACATTAATAAAGATTAATTAATATTAATCAATTTTAATTATTATTAATTTTTTTTCTTGACTTTCATTTAAAATTAGTATTTTCTATCAATCAAATGAGGTAGCTCTTTAAGTTAGGTTCTTCAATATGCTGAAAAATAGAGTAAAAAAATATCGCGAAGCAATTCCATGGAGCTTGGCTGAATTATCCAGAAGAGCCGGACTGGCTCCGCAGACAGTCGCCAAAATGGAAAAAGGGCTTCCCACAAGAAAGAATTCCGAGTTGAAAGTTGCCAAAGCATTACAGAAAAAATACGAAGAAATTTTTTCTTGAGAATCTGGCGGATTTGTATGATAATTTTAATTCCCGGAACGGGGGAAGTTGTTGCGGATGAAAATAGGAAGATATCTGGTAGTCTTTTTATTTTTAATGACGATTCTGATAGCTTTCGGCAACAGGGGAATTGTTGATAATTATTTAATGAGCAAGAGGCTGGCGCAATTAAAGACACAAAACAAAGAAATAACATTGGAAAATGATGATTTGAAAAAAAAGATATTTCTTTTGCGCAGCAATCTCAGCTACATGGAATCAATTGCCCGTAACGAGTTGGGAATGGTTAAAAAAGGAGATATTGTTTACCGGCTGGCAAGATAAATTGTCATTATAATATTAATTAAGAACGGTGGTTCAATGTTAGATTTATCAAGCATTTTTTCAGGAAGTAAGCGCTTTGTCGGCCTCGATATCGGCTCAAGTTCATTAAAACTTGCCGAAGTAATAAGCACATCACACGGACATGTTCTCAACCGTTTTCTGCAAATCCCCATCAGTAAAGGAATTGTTATCGAGGGAACTTTGGCCGACGCGCCGGCGTTGTCAGCAAAAATCAAAGAGCTTTTCAAAAATTCCGGCTGTCGCGGCAAGGGTATAGTAACATCTCTTTCCGGCAACTCGGTTATTGTTAAAAAAGTAACATTTGCGCAAATGGCGGATTCTGAACTGCGGGATCTCATTCGCGACGAAGCGGGTAAATATCTGCCATTTGATAATATGGATGACGTAAGTTACGATTTTCAGATACTGGGCGACAACGAATTTAACCCTAATCAAATGGATGTAATTATTGTCGCAGCGAAGAAAGATCATGTGAATAATTATCTTGATGCCGTGACAGGCGCAGGCCTCAATGCCGTAATTATGGATGTTGATCCTTTTGCCCTGGAAACAATGTATGAAGCAAATTATGACTTCGAAGATAACGAAATAGTTGTGCTGATAAACATTGGCGCCAGTATCACGAACATCAACGTCGTTAAAGGCGGCATGTCAATTTTTACCCGGGATTTCACCATGGGTGGTAATGCCATTACAGAGGGCTTGCAGGAAAAATACCAGATATCATTTGAAGAAGCGGAAAAAACAAAAACGGAAGGCTTTGCCGGCAGCGACTCCGATAAAATGGAGCTGATTAACAGCATTATGGATTTTGCCGAACCAATCTGTGCGGAAATTGAAAGATCAATTGATTATTTTCGTTCCACCTATGGCGGCGAATACATTAAGCACATATATCTTTCCGGCGGTTCATCCAGGATTCACGGCTTGGCCGCCAATTTGTCACAGCGACTGAATGTCGAGGCCGAACTAGTCAATCCTTTTTTGAAAATAGGTTACAACAAGAAGAATATTGATGCCAATGCCCTGGAAGGAATTAAAACGATCGGCGCTGTGGCCATAGGTCTGGGATTGAGAAAAATAGGTGACAAATGATTAAAATCAATCTTTTACCTTATCGCGAAAAGGCTAAAAAAGAAAATGTTACCCGCCAGATTTCGATAATGGTAGGCTCTTTTGTGATTTTTCTCCTGGCCATTATCGCTTTCCATCTCTGGTTGAGCGGAGAGGTCAGCTCTCTGGAAAATGAAGTCGGTTCATCCGAAGCCCGACTGACGGTTTTGAACAAACAAATAGGAGATGTGGACAAATTTAAAAAAGATAAAAAGGAACTGGAGCAAAAGCTTGATGTCATAAAAACACTGGAAGAAAATCGGCTGGCTCCGGTCAGACTGTTGGATGATCTTGCTCTGCTCGTGCCGCAAAAGGATATCTGGTTTGTCAGGTTGGAGCAAAAGGGTGATAGTCTGAAAATAGACGGCGTTGGCCGGGATAATATGGCTGTCGCTGATTTTATGAAAAGTATGGAGAATTTTTCACCAGTCAAATCAGTTGAACTAATATCGTCTAAAAAGAAAGAGATAGCAGGCATTACTTTACAGGAATTCCGATTCTCCTGTGTTATGAAAAAAGGATTTTAATTTATGGCTATTTCATTAAATGATTTCAAAAAGCTGTCTACCCCTGTTAAAGCTCTGATTATCATCATAGCCATCTTTTTCGTTGCTTATCTTTATTACTTCTATTTTGCCTCAACGCTGCTGGAAAAGAGGAATACTCTCGGTACAAAGCTGGAGGAAACAAAAAAACAAATAGAAGAAAAACAGAAAATTGCGGCACAACTGCAAAAATATATCAGCGAAGTTGCCGCGCTGAAAGATAATTACAAAACAGCCTTGGAAAAACTTCCCGACCAGCGGGAAATACCCGGCCTGCTGCTTTCCATTGCACAAGCCGGCAAAGATGCGGGCGTTGAATTTGTTTTTTTTGAACCAAAAGCCCCCGTGCCCAAAGTAATGCCCGGGCAGGAAAAGCCGGCGCCCAATAAAGAAACCAAACCGGCTCCGGGGGCTAAGGCAGAGGTTAAGAAAACTGCGGCGCCGGCTGCCGAACCATTTTATGAAGAAATGCCGGTAAGCCTCTCCGTGTTCGGCAATTTTCAAAACATCGTCTCTTTTTTTGAAAAGGTCGCTAAACTGCCGCGTATCGTGAATGTTTCCGATGTTATCATCAGCGACAGAAAAGAAGTTACGGGACGTGGTTACGTTATCAGCGCTACATGTCTTATTAAAACTTATATGTTTATTGATAAAAAAGAAAAAACAAGCGAAAAAACAAAATGAAAAAAATTAAATTCATTATTTTCATCGTTTTCTCAATTATGCTCGGCGCATCAATTATAATTTTTGCGGCTGAGGTTAAAACTTCTTTGCCGTCATCTAAGCAGGTTTCATCTTCATCTGCCGCCGTTCAACAGCCAGCTGCCCAGTCGGCACCTCTCGTAAAAACATCAGACAATATCTACAGTTACAATCCCCTGGGCAAACCGGATCCATTCCGTCCTTTCATCGAGGAAGAAATTGCAGCAAAAAAGCGGCAAGAGGAAAAGAAAAAAATGACCTCAATGTTTCCTTTACAAAGGATGGAAGTAGAGAAATTCCGGCTAGTGGGCATAGCTGGAGACAGTGAGCGCCGTGTGGCAATAGTTGAGGATGCGTCACAGAAGTTTTATCCGATATTTGCGGGAACGCAAATTGGCATGAATGACGGAAAGGTTGTCGAAATATTAACTGACAGAGTAATTGTGGAAGAATATGAAGCACGTAAATTAAAGAGAGTCATAATGAAACTCCGTAAAAATTAAAATGAGGTAACGCCATGAAAAAATACCTATCCAAATCACTTCCTGTTTTAATAGCTGTTCTTTGGATTATTGCATATATGCCTGTTATTTTTGCTGCGGATGATGCCGGTCAAAAGAAAGATGATATATCAAATGCAGATGCCCCGAATACGGGATATCTGGAAAAAGTTTTACTGGAAAATTTACCGGGAAAAGAGAGGATTACCCTTGCTTTGTCGCACCGGCCGGTTATCAGTTTAAGCAGTGAAGATAAAAACAACTTGCTGCTTAAGTTAAAGGATACCTTCGTGCCGGTTGATTTGCGGCGGCCATTCAGCCAAAATAATATGATTAACATATTAAGAGTAACCCCTGCACAGAAGGCAATGGAAGAAAAACAGTGGGTTTATTTAACGATAGAGCTTAAAGAAAGCATTCCCTATAAAATAGTTCAAGGTGATAAAAGTGTTACTATTGATTTTAACATAGCCAGTTTATCGGGAAATAAAACTTCAGAAAAGAAAGTTGAATCTCCGGCAATCCAGGCCAGAAAAGAGCCAAAAAAATATACCGATCGTTTCATATCCATTGATTTTCAGGACGCTGATATTAAAAGCGTACTGCGTCTGATGGCTGAATACGGCAATATCAGCATTGTTTCCGGCAATGATGTTAAAGGTAATGTAACTTTAACAATGAAAAACGTACCCTGGGAACAGGCGCTGGATACAATATTGGATATTAACGGCCTGGCGAAAAAGCAAATGGGTGATGTAATCAGCGTCATGACGCTGGAGCGCAAGAAAAAGGATGAGGGCGATAAAGCCAAGGCCGAAGAAGATCAGCGCAAAGCGGAAGATTTACGAATCGCCAGAGAACAAAAGTTGCTGGCGGAGAAGGGCAAGCTGCGGCAGGTGCTGATTGAAGCAAAAATTGTGGAAGCAACGGAAGAATTTATCAGAAAAATCGGCGTCAGTTGGGGAGTCGGCAATCACCAGTCTATCGGCAGTTACGGATTGGGAATATCCGCCGGCTCAAGCACAATACAAACAAATGCCTCGACAATTTCTTATCCGGGGAATATTCCGTGGGTTCAGGGCACTACCACCGATCCGCTGCGTATGGCCGCCGTTAATTTCCCCGCGGCAGTTGCCGCGCCGACAATCGGTCTGGTATTCGGCAGCGCCGCCGGATTTCTGGAGGCGCAATTAGCCGCATTGGAAAGCTCGTTGAGCGGTAAAATTATTTCGGCTCCCAAAGTCGTTACGATGGATAATGTCAAGGCGACAATCAAACAGGGTGACGAAGTCCCGTATATTACTCCAGCTTCAGGAACCTCTCCGGCGACAGTTTCTTTTAAAGAGGCATTATTAAAACTGGAAGTGAAACCGAGAATTACCGAAGAGGGAAAAATTTCAATGGAAATAAAAGCATCCAACGATGTGCCTGATTACGCCAAGGCTCCGCTTCTTTCCAATAATGCGCCGATTCGCAAAAATGAAGTAGAATCAACTGTTGTCATCAGAGATGGCGATACGGTTGTCATTGGCGGCATTGTGAGATCACAGGACGATAAAGGCGTAAGCGGTTTGCCCTGGCTGCAGAAAATTCCTGTTTTGGGATGGCTTTTTAAAACTGAAGATATCTCAAGAACAAAAAGGCAGTTGCTCATATTTGTCACTCCCAAGATATTGAGCGGAGACGGCTTTGCCGAAAGTGAAGAAAAGATTATCAACTAATCAATCAGATTAGCGGCTGCTTTATCAGGTTAAATTATTATCAGGTAAATCATTTTGGTGTAATTTCGCTCAGTAAGGAATAAACCTTAATTTAATCCGGCAGGTAATTAACCGTGATATTGCGTTTGCCGGAAACTTATTTAAAAATATTTGGTGATATGGTTAAAAAGCATCTATTCTTCTTTTCAATAATCAGTCTGCTGCTGGCCGTTGCCTGCACGAATACTCCGTGGCACAAACAACAATCAGAATTATTCCTTAACAAGGGGATATCTTATATTGAACTCAGGCAATATAATAATGCGCTGAAAGATTTGATGGAAGCCGAAAAATATGCTCCGGACGACCATAGAATCCACTATTATCTCGGAATGAGTTATCATGGCAAAGGCTTAAGGGATATGGCGTTAGAAGAATTTAAAAAAGCAGTTGAGTTAAAAGAGGATTATTCGGAAGCCTGGAATTACCTGGGAACAATGTATTTAGACAGGGGGCTTTATGATGAAGCAATTGCATCATTTAATAAAGCGCTGGCCAATTATGTATATGACACGCCTTCGATAGCGCTTTATAACATGGCCATGGCCTATTACTCAAAAAAGGATTATCAAAAATCACTGGCCAGATTTAATGAAGCACTGAGAATTCAGCCGGAGACTGTTTTGCGGCCGCAAATAGAAAAAAATGTCGGTCTAATCTATTACGACCAGGGAAAGATCAGCGAAGCCATAGCACATTTTAAAAAAGCAGTTGAATTGAATTCTCTTCTTTATGATGCTCATCTCCTTCTTGGTGAATGTTATCTTAAAATCAAAGATAATGAAAATGCCCGGAAATCACTGCAAACTGTTATCAAACTTTCCCCGGAATCATCTTTTGGGCTGAAGGCAAAATCTTATTTACAATCAATTCAATAGAAAAAACCAAGTCAATTTTTCAATTCCAAGGCAAAGATAATACCACGGCGACCAGCCATGCTGTACAAATTTAATTTTGCAGATATTCGTTGAAAGAGCCGTCAACTATCGGGGCAAAGATACCGCTTTAATTTATCACGGGAATAAATCCGGCCGGCTTGACATGGTATAGGCGCTGTGTTAGCTACTTTCCATGGAAAGTAGCAATTTTGAAGAAAATCGTAAAATCTTTTTGGATTTGACCGGAGAACTCCTGATTCAGAACAAGCATCCGGAAGCGCTCAAACTGGCCGAGGAACGTCTGCTCCTTTTTCCTTCCGATAATGATGCCATCATAGTCAAAGCCAGAGCGCTTATCGGTATGGACAGACTAAATGATGTCCGTGATATCCTGCAGGAAGCAGAAAACAAAATTACCCTCTTATCTCAAATCTATTTACAGGCAGGAGATTTTTACAGCAAGCATGGCTATAAGGATGACGCAGTTGCCTGCTATCGGAAGTTTATTGATTTCAATCCATCTTCCAGACTTTCGGGCGATGTCGAGTTGAGAATAGCCAGACTTGTCCAGGAAAATCAACTGGCGCTTAATCTTGATGAAACAACCGCCAAACCTGAGTTTTACACCGTTACACTCGCGGATTTATACATTAAGCAGGGACACTATAAAATGGCCGCAGATGTGCTGACAGAACTTTTAAAAAGAGAGCCACAAAATCAGGCGGCCCTTGTTAAACTTGCCAGCATCAATAACCGGTTAACCCAAAAGGAAAAAACAGATAATGGTTATCTGCGGCAAAAAAAAATATTATCAATCCTCTCCGTCTGGCTCACCAATATCGGCAGGTTAAAAGAAAATGAACGTTAGTAAAAATGCTGCGGCAGCAAGATCAGAAACTCTGCATAAAATAATATGTCAATCAGACATTGACGCCGTCCTGTTCTTCAACATAAACAACATCCGCTATCTGACCGGATTTACCGGCAGCGAGGCAATGCTTATTGCTGGCAAAAATGAGGCCTTGTTGTTTGTTGATGGCCGTTACATAACTCAAGCCGGAAAGCAGGTTAAAAATGCTGCGGTTATTGAATTTAAAGACAAAGCGGTAATAATCGCCGACACCATTAAAAAAAACGGGCTGAAAAAAATCGGCTTGGAAGCCGCGGCAATAAGTTTGCAGTTTTATCATCAGTTAATAAAAAAAATCCCGGCAAAATTCTTCCGGACGCTGGGAGACGAGCTGAAATTATTAAGAGCGGTCAAAGACGAAAACGAAATCAAGCTGATGAAAAAAGCGGCGGTTATTTCATCGGCCGCTGTTCTTTCTCTTGCCGATAAAATAAAAGCCGGAGTGATGGAAAGAGATTTGGCGCTGGAGTTTGAATTCAATGTCCGCCGGGCGGGGGCCGAGCAACTCTCTTTTGCCACAATAATTGCTGCGGGGGAAAATTCGGCGCTGCCGCATGCCCAGCCGTCCGGCAGAAAAATAAAAAAAGGCGATTTAATCGTTATTGATTTTGGTGTTAAGTATCAGGGCTACTGTTCGGACGAAACCTGTACTTTTGCTTTTGGGGGATTGACAGATAAGCAAAGGAATGCTTATCAAGCGGTGAAAGAAGCGCATGATCTGGCGATTGCCGGTGTTCAAGCCGGCGTGTCCGCAGCCGCAATTGATCTGCACGCCAGAGACGTTCTGCGAAAAAATAAGTTAGACCGCTACTTTGTTCATTCCACCGGTCATGGCGTCGGCATGGACGTGCATGAACCGCCGCGGTTGGCCGAAAATTCACCGGATGTGCTGGATAAAGGCATGGTGATTACAATTGAACCGGGCGTTTATTTCGCCGGTCAATGGGGAATTCGTATCGAAGATATGGTGCTGGTTAAAAATAATGGTTGCGAAATATTATCAAAATTGGATAAAGAACTTACCGTTATTGAATAAAATATATGAGGTAATATTGTCATGAAAGTTTTTCCGGAAGATCTTCTTTACAGTTGCGAACATATCTGGGTCAAGGTGGAAGGCGACCTGGCAACGATAGGCGTTACTGATTACGGTCAGGAACGCCTGGGAGAAATTCTCTCCGTCGAATTTTCTGAAATTGATTCCTACCTGGAACGCGATGAAACTTTCGGCTCCCTGGAATCAACAAAAGCAGTCGTTGACCTGATAACTCCGGTCAGTGGAACTATTGTCAGCATTAATGAAATCATCAGCGATGATGTCAGCATAATTAACAATGACCCCCATGACACAGGATGGCTGATAGTTATTGCCATGGACGACTTGCAGCAGCTTGATGATTTGCTTGATGCGGCAGGCTATCTTGATTTTGTGACCCAGGAGGAAGAAATCGAATAGTTGACCGATATGAAGCCGGCATGGCGGCTGATACCTTACAAACAATACAGCGCTTGCGAAAATATGGCCATTGACGAGGCTGTCCTGCAGGCGACAATAAAAAACAGAAAATCACCGACTCTGAGATTCTACGGCTGGAACCCTGCTGCCGTGTCTATTGGTTTCTTCCAGGATGCGGAAAAAGAAGTGAATATTGAAAAATGCCGGGCTTCGGGAATAGATATTGTCAGGCGGCTGACAGGCGGAAAGGCAGTTTTTCATAAAGTCGAGCTTACTTATTGTATAGCTGCAGGTGATGATGACAATTTTTTCCCTTCCGATATTATGGGCACCTATAAAACAATCAGCGACTGCCTTGTTGAAGGATTGTCCCGTTTGGGAATCAAAGCCTGTTTAGCTGAAAACGGCAGAGCCCTGGCCGAAAATCAATTTAAAGCATGCTGTTTTTCCGCTGCTTCCCGGCATGAACTGCTGGTGGAGGGGCGCAAAATCTGCGGCAGCGCTCAAAAACGCCAAAAAGGCGGTTTTTTGCAGCATGGTTCTCTGTTGCTTGATTTCAATCCGGAGGAATCCGCTGCTCTGATGCTGCCGCCGCGTTCCGATAGCGAGTTGCGTATTCTTATAAATTCAGTGACTTCAATTAAGAGACAGACAGGCCGTTCCATTGCGCCGGAGAAAATTTGTTCAATTATGGAAGAAAGTTTCTGTGCAATTCTCGGCATGACAACAGCAGAGGCGCCTTTGAGTGCGGAGGAAATCGAGCTGAAAAACAAATTAATCAATAAATACAATGATATGAACTGGAATAAGGATAAAGTCGCAAACATCTTTTGAGATATAGTTTTTTTTGTTGCTCTTTGGCCGCAGTTCGCATATAAGAAAGCGCAGGTAATGATATAAGTATTACTTACTGCAGCAAGCAGGGATTTGAAAGGAAATGACGGCTTTGCTGGGCTTTTTGCCTTTGTCGTTTCTGAGTAAGGAGCGTGATTTAGAATAGGTTAATAATTTAAGGGTAGGTTACGGCACAAGTTTTTGGGCTATGTCGTACTGCCCTTTTTTTGCGTTTAATGCTCACAATAATAAATAATAGAGGAGGAAATTCATTTGGAAGTAAAGGTTATTGACAACGATGTAGAGAAAGCGCTGAAAATTTTAAAAAACAAATTATCGAAGAGCGGTTTATTTAAAGAATTAAAAGTTCGCCGCGCCTACGAAAAACCTTCGGTAAAGAAAAAGAGAAAAACCATCGAGGCGCGTCGCCGCCTGGCAAAGGTGCAAAGGCGCAGACATTTTTAACAACCTCTCAGGCAGCAGATTTTTCAAAAGTTCTCCCGACTGTTTTTCAAAAAGCCGGGTGGCTTTGGCGAAACGGAGGAATGTTATATGGATGAAAAGCAATATGTAGTTGATGCTTTGTCCGTGGAAGAATCATGGCGCATGTTTCGCATCATGGCGGAATTTGTTGATGCCTTTGAAACATTGTCCAAAATCCACAATGCCGTGACTATTTTCGGTTCGGCGCGAGTTAATCCGGAAGATGAATATTACAGAAAAGCGGAACAGATCTCTTATCTTCTGGCTAAAAACGGATTCAATATTATTACCGGCGGAGGGCCGGGAATAATGGAAGCCGCCAATAAGGGCGCTGCGGAAGGCGGCGGCAGGTCAGTGGGAATGAATATTCTGCTCCCCTTTGAGCAAAAGCCGAATCCCTATGCCAACGTTCATATTGACTATAAATACTTTTTTATTCGCAAGGTAATGTTTGTCAAATATGCGGTAGCTTACGTCATTCTGCCGGGAGGCTTCGGCACGCTCGATGAGTTTTTTGAAGCACTGACTTTAATTCAAACCAGGAGAATAAAAAGTTTCCCTGTTATTCTGATGGGCAGTGATTACTGGGAGGGATTACTCGACTGGCTGGAAAACACCGCACAGGGCGAAGGGAAGATATGTGCCGCTGATCTGGAGCTTATTCAGGTTATTGATGATCCGGAAGAAGCTGTAAAATATATCAAAAAGTACGTCATCTTGTAATAATTAGACTATCCCTGATCCGCATGAAAACATTATGAGCCTGGATAAGATACTGGCTGATCTGAAAAAAGGTAAAATTGCGCCCTGCTATCTTCTTTATGGCGGGGAAGAATATCTGATCAATGAAGCCGTAACAAAAATCATTGAAACAATCCTGCCGGAAGCCGACCGCGATTTCGGCCTCTTTAATCTGGAAGGCGAAAGCGCTTCCCTGGAGAGTATCAGCGAATTCATCCTGACCCCTTCCCTTTTAGGCGGTCGCAAGATCGTTCTGGTCCGCAATACAACAATTTTTCATTCCCGTGATTCTCTGGCGGAGCTCGTCCAGAAAATACGCGAAAATATCAGCGACAATAAAGATAAAGCCGCAAAATATTTTATTTCTTTTTTGAAGCTGGCCGGTTTGTTCATGGAAGATTTACAGGGGGCGGCCTGGAAAAATATTTCCAATGAACAATGGCAAAAAATTGTCGAAGGAGATTCCGGTGAGGACAGGGAGAAGTGGCTGCCGCAAATTGTGGAAATTTGTATCAGCAGCGGTCTTGCCGTCAGCAAAGATACAGCCGATGAATCTGATAAATTCAGTGCATTAATAAAAAAAGGATTGCCGGCAGGGAATTGTTTAATTCTCACGGCGAGCTCAGCCGATAAAAGAAAAAAGGTTTTTAAAATAATTTCCGATAATGGAATCGTTCTGCATTTCGGGGAGGTTAAAAAAGCGGCCAAAGAGGAAACTCTCAAGGAAGCAGCGCAGCAACTTCTGGAAAGATACGGCAAGAAAATGAAACCGGCGGCCTGGCTTGTTCTGGGGAAGAAAACCGGTTTTGAACTGCGCCGTTCAATGAACGAACTGGAAAAGCTTATTTCTTTTGTCGGTGAAAGAAGTGTCATCGAAGATAAGGATATAGAAACAGTAGTCGGTAAAACCAGGGAGGATTCCATTTTTGAATTAACTGCCGCTCTCAGCGATAAGAATCAGGCGGCGGCGCTCGCGGCTCTGAAATCATTAATGGATCAGGGGATGCATCACTTGATGATTCTGACAATGATTACCAGAGAAATAAGATTCTTATTGCAGGCCAAAATATTGATAAATTCCGGCAGAATTCCCGCTATGCGCTCAGCGGCGGAATACGGCTGGTTTCAGAAAAATATTATTCCGGCTCTGGGACAACTTGCTGAAGCGGAAGTTAAAAAAGAAGGTTTTTTGACCGGCCAGCACCCTTTCGTCGTTTTCAATGCGCTGCGTAATGCCGAGCGTTTTCCTTATTCCACCCTGCTGGAGCTGCAAAGCAATTTGCTGGAAATTGACCGGCAGCTGAAATCATCAGTCAGTGATCCCCATTTATTGCTGGAAAATTTCCTCATTAAAGCCTGTTCTAAAGCTTTGTAATTTTTGTCCGCAGGCGTCTGGCGGCTTTGGGCAAGCGGCGGGATGGACCTTTTTTCCCGGCCGGGCGCATATCCTCTTCGCCAATTTTTTTCCCGGGGGGAAAAAAGTCTGTTGATGCCCCAGCCTTCATCATTATCAGTTCAAATTCCGGTGAGGAAAGAGCGGTCTTGCTCCTTCTCGTCACAAAAGAAACAATTTCCCGGTCGGAAGAAACAACAATTAATTCGCCGGACGAATTTCCGGCAATTCTTTTAATCACATCATCGGCTTTTTCTCCCCGCCGCGAATAAATTATATCAATCCCGCCCTGACGATCCCGTTCTTCACTTACTCCACCACTTTCCCAGCCGTCAAAAACAACCGTTATTTTATGGCCTTTTATTCTTTGATAGCGGGAAAGTTGATTAATCAAATTAAGGCGGCCGGCCTCCAGACTCTGCCTCTCAAAACGCCGCAGGTAATCAGATTGTCTAATTAAGTTATATCCATCTATGATTATGTCCATGATTTAATGTTGCATAGAGATGCTGTAGATTCAACTGAAATTTGTTTTACTGGATTTTTCTTGACTTCCGGTCAGATAGTCTGTTATTTTTTAAATAATAAAAAAATGCAATAATTTTGCTGATTATCAGCAGAGGAAAAGGAAGGGCAAGATGGAAATCAGGAAGATTTGCTTACTCGGCGCAGGATTGATGGGCAACGGAATAGCCCAGGTTTGCGCTCAGGCAGGTTTTGAAGTGTCTTTAAGGGACATCGAGCAGAGATTCATTGACGGCGGAATGAATACCATCCGGAAGAATCTCTCCCGCGATACCGAAAAAGGGAAAATAACTCAGGAACAGATGAACGCCATTATTGCCCGCATCAAACCCACGCTGGATTTAAAAGAAGCGGCGGCCGACGCCGATATTGTTGTGGAAGTTGTTATCGAAGTAATGGATGTAAAGAAAAAAGTTTATGCGGAACTCGAGCAAATTGTCCCCGCCCACTGTCTTTTTTTCACCAACACATCGGGCTTAAGCATTACCGAAATGGCTTCCGTCACGAACAGGCCGGATAAATTCATCGGCACTCATTTTTTTAATCCCGTTCCCGTCATGCGCCTGCTGGAAATAATCCGCGGCCATCAGACATCGGATGAAACGCTGGCTATTGCCAGAGAGTGGGGCAAAAAAATCGGCAAGGAAGTTATCATTGTCAAGGAAGCCCCGGCCTTTGTTGTCAACAGAATCCTCTGTACGATGCTGAACGAAGCTTTCTTCGCTTTAGATGAAGGTTTAGCCACAGCGGAAGATATTGACAAAGGAATGGTTCTGGGCTGCAACCATCCGATAGGGCCTCTGGCGCTTTCTGATCTGGTCGGCAATGACACCCTGCTACGCGTCGTCGAAGGACTGCAACGGGAGTTGGGCGACAAATACCGTCCGGCGCCGCTTTTACGCAAACTCGTCCGCGCCGGAAATCTGGGGCGTAAATCAGGTCGGGGAATTTACGATTATAGTAAAAAATAGCGACAACCTTATCCTATAAAAGGAGAAGAAATATGGACTTTGAATTGACCGAAGAGCTGAAAATGCTGAAGGAAATGGCTTATAAATTTGCCTTGGCGGAGATAAAGCCTATTGCCCAGGAATGCGATGAAGAGGAAAAATACCTGCCGGAAATTCGGAAAAAGGCTGCGGCCAACGGCTTGGTCGGCGCCTGGATACCTGAGGAATACGGCGGAGCGGGAGCCGGAATACTGGGCAATACCATTATCACCGAAGAATTATGCAAAGTGGATATGGGCAATGCTTTGAATGTTACCGCTGCTGCTTTCGGCTGTGAATCCATCTGGCAATACGGCACGGAAGAACAAAAAAAGAAGTACCTGCCTCTTATCTGCTCCGGAGAACAGGTGAGCGCCGGCGCTTACACTGAACCCAATGCCGGGACTGATGTCGCCGGATACAAAACCAGGGCAATCAAGGACGGCAGCGACTATGTAATCAACGGCAATAAAATGTTTATCACCAATGGCGATGTGTGTGATTTCATGGTCGTCCAGTGCATTACCAATCCCGAAGAAAAAAAGCACAACAGTTTCAGCCTGATTATTGTTCCGGCTGACGCCAAAGGAATTACGCGCAATAAAATTCACGGCAAAATGGGCATCCGCGCCAGCGATACCGCAGAAATCGCCCTCGAAGATGTGCGCGTACCGCAATCCAATCTTGTCGGCAAAGAAGGCCATGGTTTCCGCCAGCTGATGCATTTTTTTGATACAACGCGCGTGATGGTTGCCGGTCAGGCGCTGGGACTGTCCGAAGCTTGCCTCGAAACAAGCGTCAAATATGTCAAGGAACGGACGGCCTTCGGCGCTCCGCTGGGCTCTTATCAGTTAACACAGAAGAAACTCGCCGAAATGGCAATCATGATTGAAGCCCTGCGCGGCATGACATACAAATTAGCCTGGCTGATTGATCAGGGCAAGCCGGATTATAATCTGGCCGCGATGGCCAAATTCTATGGCGGGCAGACGGCGGTCTTTTGCGCCAATTATGCTGTCGAACTGCACGGCGGTTATGGCTACATTGAGGAGTATCCGGTACAGAAATGGTACCGCGACGCCAAGATTCTGGAGCTCTACGAGGGAACGAAGGAAGCGGAGATAATGACGATCGGCCGCTATTTACAGACAAGGTGATCTTAATGAAAACACGAATCACGGAATTGCTGGGGGTTAAGTATCCGATTGTTTTATCGGGGATGAGCTGGATTAGCGTGCCGAAAATGGTGGCGGCGGTTTCCAATGCCGGAGGCCTGGGCATTCTGGCCACAGGTCCGCTCAATGCCGAACAGACTCGGCAAGCGATAAAGGAAATCCGGTCTTTGACCGACAAACCTTTTGGTGCCAATGCCACCCTGCTGTTTCCCGGCGCGGCGCAAAACGCCAAAGTGCTGCTGGAAGAAAAAGTGCCGGTGATTAATTTTTCCCTGGGCAAAGGCGACTGGATTGTCAAGGCCTCACATGCATACGGCGGCAAAGTAATCGCCACAGTGGTGAATGCACGTCATGCCAAAAGGGCGGAAGAATACGGCGTGGATGCTATCATCGCCACCGGCCATGAAGCGGCGGCACATGGTGAGCAGGTAACATCACTCGTGCTTATTCCGTCTCTTGCCGATGCCGTGAAAATTCCGATTATTGCGGCAGGGGGATTTGCCGATGGCCGCGGCTTGCTGGCGGCGCTGGCACTGGGAGCGGAAGGCATTGCGATGGGCACACGCTTCATGACGACCAAAGAAAGCCCTTTGCACGAAACATACAAAAACTTATCCATCGAAAAAGACGTTACCGATACAATCTATTCCGATCGCTTTGACGGCCTGTGGTGCCGGATTTTAAATACACCGGCCGCCCAAAATGCCGTGAAAAAAGGTCTGAACCTGCCGGCGGCTTTTTTTAATTCACAGGAGATAGCCAGACAGTTGGGTTTGCCCTATTTCAAGCTGTTCCTCGGAGTTCTGGCTTCCGGCTGGAAAAACGCGCGGCAGCTCGCTTTTATGGCCAACGGTTTCAAGGCAATTCGCATCGCCACGGAAGAAGGCGATACGAAAAATGGTGTTCTGCCGGTGGGACAGGTAACAGGTTTAATTCACGATGTGCCAACAGTTGCGGAAGTAATTGAACAGATTGTAACTGAGGCGAAAGCAAGGCAGCAAAAACTCGCCGCCCGCTGAAAAATTAATCGTTGATGGCGGTTTTCATTGCGCTGATGGTTTCCTCATAATTCGGGCTGCCGAAAATTGCGGCGCCGGCGACAAAAACATCGGCGCCCGCTCTGGCGATTTCCGTGATGTTTTGCAGCTTCACTCCGCCGTCAACTTCCAAAAGCGGTTTTGCCGAAAGCTCATCAATCATTTTGCGCGCCTTGCTTATTTTGGTCAGTGAATTTTTAATAAACTGCTGGCCGCCGAATCCCGGATTGACGCTCATAATCAGGAGCAGATCAACATCCGGCAATATTTCCTCAATTTGCGTTAAAGGTGTCGCCGGATTTAAAGAAACCCCCGCTTTTTTGCCTGATTTTTTAATCAAATCAATCGTCCGGTGGAGATGATTGGCCGCCTCCACATGGACGGTAATAATATCAGCCCCTGCTGCCGCGAAAGACTCGATATAACTATCGGGATTTTCAATCATCAGATGAACATCAAAAGGCAGCTTTGTCGTTTTTCTCAGCGACTTTATTATGGCGGGACCAATGGTGATATTGGGAACAAAATGGCCATCCATAACATCAACGTGAATCCAGTCGGCGCCGGCTTTTTCCACAGCCGCAATTTCTTCGGCAAGCTGGCCTCCGTCAGCCGACAAAATGGAAGGGGCAATAAGTTTCATAATTACATTCTCCCTGTATAGTCAGGAATCTTTCTATACTAATGACGGGACTCTGTCAATAGTTGGGGGTGCGTTTCGATTCCCTTCCGGACTTCCGAAACATGTCTCCCGAAAAGTTACTTGACACAAGCTAAGAAAAATCTAAATATGCACCATGCTCATTTTATACAATATATTATTGCTGCTGGCGTCGGTCATCGGAATCCCTTATTATTTACTAAAAATGGCCCTGACCGGTAAATACCGCAAAAGCCTTATTCCCAAACTGGGGGGTAGGCAGGAAACAATATTGGCTGATTTACCAGCAGGCCGCCCACGCATCTGGATTCATGCCGTTTCGGTTGGTGAAGTTACGGCAGCCAAACCGATTGTCGCGGCTCTCAAAGCGCGAAGGCCGGATATACAGGTGATTTTCTCCACCAGTACGGAAACGGGTCAGGGCATGGCGCGTCAGTTACTCGCTGGAGTGGACGCATTTATTTATTTCCCGCTGGATATCCCTTTTGTTGTTCGCAAGGTTATCAGACAGGCGCACCCGGATATTTTTGTTATGGTGGAAACGGAGCTCTGGCCCAATTTCTTGCAAGTTTGCCATACCCGCGGGATAAAAGCGCTGATGGTTAACGGCAGAATTTCCCCCCGTTCTTATCTAAAATATAAGGCAACAAAATTTTTCTGGCGGATCATTCTGCGATATCTGGATGCCGCCGCAATGATTTCTGAAATTGACGCCGCCCGCCTCAGGGAAATCGGCCTTGCCACCGAAAAGGTGCGGATATACGGCAATGCCAAGTATGACGCCCTCGCGGCAATGGCTTCGCCTGAACTGCACGAAGAAATGCGGCAAAGATTAAACATCCGGGCGGGGGAAAATTTCCTGGTCGCCGGCAGCACTCATGAGGGCGAAGAAACAGTCATCGTTGCAGTCTATCTTGAAATTTTAAAACGCCATCCGGATTTTAAGCTGATAATGGTTCCGCGCCATATTGAAAGGGCGCCGGCGGTTCTTTCTCTTTTGCAGCAGGCTGGTTTACCCGATATCGTCTGCATGTCGGAAATTAATAAAGGCCGGAAGCGGGAGAAAGAAAGAGTCATCTTGACCGATGTGATTGGAGATCTCTTTAAAATTTATTCGCTGGCGACAATTGTTTATTGCGGCGGCAGCCTTGTGCCTCGCGGCGGTCAGAATATTCTGGAAGCCGCCGCCTGGGGCAAGGTGATATTTTACGGCCCCTCGATGGAGGATTTCAGCGAAGAAAAAGAACTGCTGGAACAAGCCGGCGCCGGTATAACCATCCGTAATGCCGCTGAATTGCAGGCCGGAATTTTTAAGCTGCTGGAGTCTCCGCAGGATCTGGCCGCGCGGGGCGCCAGAGGACAGGCAGTAGTTGAAGCTAATAAAGGCGCTGCTGCTCGCTATGCCGATTTTATTATTGGCAGGCTTTGATTTTGTATCATTACTGAATCATCATGGATAAGGCTATTTTCTATCCAGTTCCTTTCTTACAGCCATTCCCAGTTTTTCCAGGATATAGGGCTTTTTCAGGTATGCTCCCGCTCCCAAAGCTTGTGCTTGATTAACCCTCTCTGTTTCCGAAAAGCCACTGACAATTATCGCTTTTTGCTGCGGATAAATTTTCAGAACTTCTCTATAGGTATCAAGTCCATCCATGCCGGGGTACATGATCATATCCAGAACCAGAAGATTAACCTGATGCTCCTGCAGATAGGCGACTGCATCTTCGCCGCTCGCTGAAATCGCGACTTTATAATTCAGTTTGGTCAGCATTTCCGAGGCTAATTCACGTTGCTCTCTTACATCATCCACTACCAGAACGGATTCTCCTTTCCCTTTATATGCTGAAACAGGCGCAGCAGCTGTTTCAGATGTTACTTCCTCCCTTGTTACCGGAAAATAAAGGGTAAAAGTGCTTCCTTTTCCTTCTTCGCTCTGCACATTAATATAGCCATGATGATCTTTCACCGTTCCCCAGATTACCGCCAGCCCCAACCCTGTCCCGCTTCTCCCCATAACTTTCTTCGTGTAAAAAGGCTCGAAAATTCTTTGCAGGTCTGCGGCAGGAATGCCCTGTCCCGTATCGGATACGGAAAGAATAACGTAGTCTCCCTCACGAATTTCGTCATACCCTGAAATTGGCTTGTCCAGATATTGATTGGCTGTTCTAATAATAACATCACCACCGCCCGGCATAGCCTCCACCGCGTTCGAAACCAGGTTAAACATGGCCTTTCCCAGGTGGACGGAAGAACCGGAAATATTCAATAAATCAGGCTCCAGATCAAGCTTCATCCTCACGCCCGCATGATAAGAAGACAGTCTTTCCAACTCCAGCGATTTCTGAGAATCAAGAATTATCATATTCAGGTTAACAACTTGTTTGACGGGAACACCTCTTCTGGCCAGCGTAAGCAAATCCTGGACTATCGCGGAAGCTTTTTCGCTGCCGGTCATAATTTTTTCCAGACGCGGCCTGATGGAACTTGACGGAGCTACTTCATTAAGCAACAGTTCCGCATAACCAACGATAACACCAAGGACATTGTTCAGATCATGAGCAACACCACCGGCCAGTGTTCCCAGTGCCTCCATTTTCTCCGCCCGTTGCAGTCGCTCCGCCAGACAGCGTTTTTCCTCCTCCACCCGTTTGAGCTCTGTAATATCTGACGCAATAACACCTAACCCTTCACCTGCCTTGAAAGATTTTAATATAAAATACAGGTTGCCGAATATTGGATGAGGGATATGATTTTCAATAGAAAACGGCTCTCCGGTTCTTATAACTTCCAGGTGTTTATCGTATCTACCCGATTCCACAACGTCGGGAACTATCTCTCTGATGTCATGGCCGATTACTTCTTCTCTTTTTTTCCCTATTATTCTTAACCCATTTTCATTGATTTCCTGAAAATGTAATTTTGCATCTAGTAGATAAAAGCTGTCCGTCGCGGCATTCATAAAGCCGGATAACCTTTCCTGACTCTCCCGCAGCGCATCTTCCGCCCGCCGGCGTTCGGTGATATCGTTGCCAATCCCAATGAAAAAACCGCCTTCCTGCTCGTTTGTTGTTACCGCCACACCATGCCATTCAACAAGAGATGTTTTGCCTGATTTACTGACAATTCGGTTTTCATGAACTACTATCGAACCTTTTTCGATTTTGTCAAATACCGAGGCCAGTTCTGCGCGGTCTTTTTCATGAACAAATGTTGTCAGATAGTCGGTGCTTTTAATCTCCTCCGCGGTGTATTCCAGAGCATTTAGAAGAGATCTGTTCATCAGCAGCGTCTTTCCGTCAAAACCAATTGCCACAATGAACGCCGGGGAATTATCAAAAAGCAGATTGTTAAAACGCATTTCCTTACGGAGCTTTTCCGCGCTCTTTTTTAAAGCTTCTTCCGCCTGTCTGCGGCCGGTGATGTCACGGTCAGAGCCTTGAAACCCGCTTATATTTCCCATACTGTCTAAAATCGGCACAGCATTGCTTTCCAGATAACGGTATGTTCCATCCTTGTGTTTCCAACGCAAGACAAGATTCGGCCAGCCGGTTTTCTGCGCCAGACAACGATTCAGCATTTCCCTTACTCCGGGAAGGTCTTCTTCATGAAGCAGATTGATTATGTCGCGCCCGATGATTTCATCAGGACGATACCCCAGAATTTTCTCGACGGCGGGGTTGCAGAAGGTATGGCGTCTTTCAGTATCCATAGCCCAAATCCATTCCTGGCTTGTTGTAACAATGGATTTAAAACGTTCTTCGCTATCGTGCAGCGCCTGGAGGGCTGCCTCCCGTTGAAACTCTGCCTGCTTGCGGTCGGTGACATCCAATTCGATGCCATCCCAGATGACACTCCCACTCTTATTTGTATGGGGATAAGATACAAAACGGCGCCAGCGGATTTCACCGGAGGATAGCCTTATCGGCAAGTCAATATCAAGCTTGGATTTGGTTGCGTAAGCATGGGCTTCCGCTTCTGCTATTGCCGCACGGTGATTCTCATCAATTTGATTATAGAGCAGCGAAGGATTTCTCAGGACATCTTCAGCATTCAGGCCGTGGAGTTGCGAAATGGCCGGGCTCAAGTAGGTGAATTGCCTTTTTTGCCCATCAACACCGCTGTCGATTTGATAGATCATACCCCCAGCAAGATTTTCGCTCAATGCGCGCAACTTTTCTTCACTTTCGCGGAGCGCTTCGATTGCAGCTTCTTTCTGGAGTTCAGCCTGTTTGTGATCAGTGATGTCCTGGAGAAAACCTGTCCAGAGCACATCGCCGCTGGCAACCGGCCGGGGCAGTGATTCGAAATGCACCCACACAATTTTTTTGCCGACACATAACCGTCCTTCCCACTGAAATGGAATCAATTTCGCGTTGGCTTCTACATTCTTCCGGGCAAACTCCGTCTTGTCTTCAGGATGAACCATCTCTTCGACGATGCCGGGTGTGCTTTCAAAAATCTCCCGGGTAATTCCCAGAATTTCACAAAAACGCTCGCTGGCCAGCTCTATTGAATAAGGTGCTGATTCCAAAACATTCCAGGCATCCTTTTTCCATTTTTCTTTGGGAAATACCCTGATCCTATATATACCCGCCGGCTGAGCATTGACCATGTCTTGATATAAAGAGCGTTCCTGCTGCAGCAGTTCGAGCGCCGCCTCTCTCCGGGCTTCAGCCTGCCGTAGCTTTGCTCCTGCCTGCTCCAGCTTCCTGATTCTTTTCTTTAAGACGATTATTTCTGCGGTGAGTTCCTGCTTTGTTTTGGCTGCTTTTTCCATAACTTTGACTCCCGGAACCACTAGCTTCTGTAAGCTGATAATTCCCCGCTGGCCGTTTTTTGAAATTTTAACACAGTAGCAATAGTCAAAGCAAAATATTTTTACAACAGCCATATTGGTTTATCTCTTTAAAAAAAACAATAAAATACGGACAATATATTAATAATGACATTGATGATAATTTCTGGTATATTACTTTTAGTGTAACAGGTTCTTTGAGGGGAGAATAATACACTATAATTATTGCATAATAAGGAGTGTATATGAATATTCTTATCGTCTGCGGATTAATCATTGTTGTAGCGCTGGTCGTTAATGTGATTCTGACCGCGCTATACGGGAAAAGCAAGCCGACTAAACTTTTTCATTCCATTGCCGGCGGACTGCTGGTTACTGTTTTCGCTTTTTATTTTCTGGGTGTTTACGGCGCGGGCAATATCATCGTACTGGCTGTTGTCTTTGTGGTTCTGGTGGCGGCTGTGACAGCCAATCTGATTTATGTCAACGGCAAATTAACCAAGCCTCTGGGCCGGATTGCCTACGGAGTCAGTGAAGGCGGCAACCAGGTGGCGCTGGCCTCCCAGAAAGTCGCCAAGGCCAGTGATTCCCTGGCCTCCGGAGCGGCAGCCCAGTCTTCCGGCCTGGAAGAAAGTTCCGCTTCTCTGGAAGAAATGGCCTCGATGATTGCCGTCAGTTCGGAAAATGCGCAGCAGGGCAGCAGGCTGACCAAGGATGCGGTGAAGATAGTCGAGAATGTTGACAAGCACATGGAGCAGATGATTGAGGCCATCAATGAAATCACCCGTTCCAGCGAACAGACCAGCAAGATAATAAAAACCATTGACGAGATAGCTTTTCAGACCAATCTGCTGGCGCTCAATGCCGCGGTGGAGGCGGCGCGGGCCGGTGAAGCCGGAGCGGGATTTGCGGTGGTGGCCAACGAAGTGCGTAATCTGGCCATGCGGGCGGCGGAGGCGGCGAAGAATACCGGCGTTCTCATCGAGAATACGGTGAAGGTCGTGAAGCGCGGCCGGGAAATAACGATGGAAACCAAGCAGGCTTTCGGCCAGAATGTCGAATATGCCAATAAAATGTGCACCTTGATTGACGAGATAGCGGAAGCCAGCCGGGAGCAGTCGGAAGGCATCAGCCAGATTAACATTGCCGTGGCCGAGATGGACAAGATTACGCAAAAGACAGCCGCCAGCGCGGAGGAATTATCCGCGGAAGCCAAGGGGACAAACGCGCAGGCCGAAAAGATGAAAGCCCACATTAATAATTTTATCGGCCTGGTCGGTGTCGGCTCCAAAGGAACAATCAAGGATTGTAAAGATCTTGTCAAACAGGCCAGAAAGCTTGTTAACACAGTCGGTATGCAAAGAGCTCTCGTGGAGTTGGGAAATTCCGACGGCAAGTACGTTTATCTCGACACCTATATCTCGGTTTATGATTTAAACAGCTTTGTCGTAATGCATCCCTATAATAAGGCGCTCATCGGTTTAGACGGCAAAACAATCAAAGACACTAACGGTAAAACGTTTGTTAAGGATATTGTTGATATAGCAAGAGCAAAGGGTTCCGGCTATGTTGATTATACCTTTATGAATCCCATCACCCAGAAGGTGGAATGGAAAACGGCCTATTTTGAAAAAGTCAATGATGTTGTCTTTTCTTCAGGCGCGTATAAGTAGAATTCCGGCGGATAGAATGCAATGCGGCAGAAAAGTTGCAATGTAAATGATAAACTGAAAATCGGTGTTTTATACGGCGGCAGATCGGGCGAGCATGATGTTTCGCTTTGCTCTGCCGCTTCGGTTATATCAGCGCTGAATAAAAGTAAATACGAGATAACGGCCATCGGCATTGATCGGGACGGCCGCTGGTACGTGCAGGATAAGCCCCAAATCATTCCTCATAAGGATTTCGGCAGAGTGCTTTCCCTAAAAAAGCGTGGCGCGTGGTTTGTCAACCATTTTGAGCAGGGCAATCAGCTGCGTATTTTCAATAACAAAAAAGGCGGCAAAGCGCTGGCCGTGGATATTGTTTTTCCCGTTCTGCACGGCACATTTTGTGAGGATGGCACGTTGCAGGGCTTACTGGAACTGGCGATGGTGCCCTATGTCGGAGCCGATGTCGCCGGTTCCGCCGTGGGCATGGATAAGGATATTGCCAAAAGACTGCTCACCGAAGCCGGCATTCCCGTCGTGCCTTCCGTAACAATAAACAGGCAACAATGGCGCGATAAGAAAAAAGACATCAGCAAAAATATCATTGACAAACTGGGTTTGCCGCTTTTTGTCAAGCCGGTTTGCGCCGGTTCCTCCGTCGGCGTCAAAAAAATAAAAGAAATAAAAGAATTTGCTAAATCCGTTGATTTTGCTTTTCAGTATGACACCCGCGCCATAATTGAAAAAGCCGTTGACTGCCGCGAAATCGAATGCGCCGTTCTGGGCAACGAGGCTCCTGCGGCTTCCGTCCTGGGAGAGATAATTCCCCGCCACGAATTTTATTCCTATGACGCCAAGTATCTCGATCCGCAGGGCGCGCGAGCCCAGATACCGGCAGCCATTGAAGATAAACTGGCCACCCGGATAAGGCAAACTGCCGTTAAGGGTTATCTGGCGCTTTGCTGCAGTTCGATGGCCAGGGTTGATTTCTTTCTGGATAAGAAAACCGGCAAGTTCTATCTTAACGAGATTAATACACTGCCCGGCTTTACCAGCATCAGCATGTACCCGAAGCTTTGGGAAGCAACCGGCCTTCCCTACAGCAAATTGCTGGATAAATTAATCGAGCTCGCCTGTGCGCGGCACCGGCAAAAAATGTCCATCAAAACGGAACGCATTTAATGAGACCCGGATTTCAGAAATCCCGATCAATCGTGATGCCCTGAAATTTGATTGTCGTAATGACGCTCATATTTCAAAAGCGTAGCGCATTGAAATTTGCAAGCGGAATTATCCCCGAGGCGAAGCTTCAGCGGGATAGTTTCTTCAGCTGGTAGGCATTACCTACTATTCCCCTTACAATTAATCAGTATTGTTTTCAACTGAAGCTTACATTAGTTTACAGGCAAAAGAAAAATCCCTGTGAACAATGGTTGTGAGTCGCGTCAACGATGTATGCTTATTACAATAGATACGCCAAATATTTAAAGGAGGTTGATATGTATGGTGACAGGCAAAAAGATTTGGACAGCGGAGAACTAAACGGCATTAAGATTCTTAAATATGACAAATGCGGCAGGCTGGCCTCGCTGACAATTTATGCGATTGATAAAGACGAGGAACTGCTGGCCGAGACCAGATACGCCTACCGGGAAAACGAAACAAAACCTTATCAAGTAGTCAATTTCTCCATTCCGGAAAATGAAGCGAGGGAAATCATGTTTGAACATTCAGCGGCATAAATTATTAAAGGAGGATTATTTATGAATCAGGAAACAAAAGATCAGGCCTGGCGCAAGATAGAGTCCAATATAGATCAATTAGTATGTAAATTTCTCGGAGATAATTGCCCTGCGATAGAATACAAAACACGGATCAACGGATTTTTGGAATCTCCGCCGGAATATAACAAACAGGCAGTTGAAGAAGAATCATAAATTAAGAGCAGGAGAGCCATATCGGAAAGGAAGGTGCAGGCAAATGATGGGGGAAAAAATCAAAAAACACATGAATGAACAGATCAAATATGAGCTGGAATCTTTCTATATTTATCTGTCGATGGTTGCTTACTTTCATTTGCAGAATCTCGACGGCATGGCTCACTGGCTGCGCTGTCAGGCACATGAAGAAATGATTCATGCCATGAAATTTTTCGATCACATCATTGACCGGGACGCGACGGTAACTTTACTGGATGTAAAACAACTTAAGACAACCTGGAATAATCTTCTGGAGCCCTGGCAGGATGCCTATGAGCACGAGAAATTCATCACCGGCAAGATAAACTATCTCACGAAAATATCACGCGAGGAAAATGACTACACCTCCGAGCCGCTTCTTGCCTGGTTTTTAAATGAACAGATCGAAGAGGAGAAAAACACGGGGAAAATAGCCCGGGAACTGGCCATGGTGGAAAGTTCCCCGGAAGGTATCCTGCTGCTGGATCGGGAACTGGCCACCCGTTTATTTACCGCCGGCTCTCCGCTTGATCCCTCAGTATACAATCCGGCCGCCTAAAAAAATAACGAAACAGTGGTAGGTATTTCCTATCACTAAACTACATAACAACCCTGATTGTAAATTTATCAATAGGGTATATTTTATATTAAAAAGAAGAAGGAGGATATAATTATGTTTACACCAAAAAACATTTTAGTACCGACGGATTTTTCTGTTTATGCAGATAACGCGTTAAAACAGGCTCTCGATCTTGCCAGACAATTCAAAGCAAAAATTCATCTTTTGCATGTCATTGATGATGGATTTCAGCAATGCGCCATAGATTATTGTTTGGATGAGTCTGTTGTCCAGAAGGTGAACAGCAACAGCATAAAAAGTGCAAAAGAAAAACTGCACAAGGAAGTTAAAAAAATAACGGACAATCATACCAATGTGGAAATTATTTACGACGTTATCAGAGGGATTCCCTATGAAGAAATCGTAAAAGAGCAGGAAGATAAAGGAATTGATTTGATTGTTATTGCTTCTCACGGGAAAACGGGCATCTTGAAAAATCTGCTGGGCGGTGTCGTTGATAAAGTTATTAAAAAAGCCAAATGCCAGGTATTGCTCATCAGAAGCTAAAGAGAAGATGACAGTCAAATCGGTGACAACGAAAGGAATTTACGCAAGTGAAAAGAAAATTACTATTGCTTGTTTTGGCAGCCCTACCGCTCTTGACAATGTGTTCGTGGCCTGACGGCCCGATGATGGGCAATTGGGATCGTACGGGAAATTATGGATGCGGATTCGGATTTGGTTATGGCTACGGAGGAATGTTTATGGGCATTATTTTCTTGCTTGTTCTTGCTGCCGCGATTTATTTTGTCGTGCAGGCCATAAGGACAAAGAATGTTGCCGGACGAACGGAGGAAACACCTCTGGATATTATCAAAAAGCGTTATGCCAAAGGCGAACTGACCAAAGAGGATTTTGAGCGAATGAAGAATGAATTGCAGTAATATCAGGAGGCTGTGTCATGAAATTTGAAATAGCTCCGAATGTTTATTGGGTCGGCAAGATTGATTGGGAACTCCGGAAATTCCACGGCGAGGAATATTCAACCCATCGAGGTTCGTCGTATAACTCATATCTTATTAAAGACGATAAAACAGCTCTGATTGACACGGTCTGGCTGCCGTTTGCCGAAGAGTTTGTTTCCAATCTGGCCCGGGAGATCGACTTTGATAAAATCGATTATGTCATTGCCAATCACGCAGAGATGGATCACTCCGGCGCACTGCCGGAGCTTATGCGCCATATTCCTGATAAGCCCATCTACTGCACGGCCAACGCCGTAAAATCTCTTAAAGGCCATTACCATCAGGACTGGAATTTTCAGGTGGTCAAAACCGGGGACAAACTATCCCTGGGCAAGAAAGACCTGGTTTTCGTCGAAGCAATGATGCTGCACTGGCCTGATTCCATGATGACATATCTCACGGGTGACGCGATTTTATTTTCCAATGACGCATTTGGCCAGCATATGGCGAGCGAGCGCCTGTTCAACGATCTGGTGGCGCAATCCGAGCTTTTCGAGGAGGCAACAAAATATTACGCTAACATCCTCACGCCGTTTTCGCCCCTGGTGACGAAAAAGATCAATGAGGTGATTGCGCTGAATCTGCCGCTTCAAGCCATCTGCCCCAGCCATGGTGTCATCTGGCGGGAAAATCCTTTGCAGATTGTGCAGAAATATTTGCAGTGGGCGGCTGATTATCAGGAAAATCAGATCACCATTATTTACGACACCATGTGGAACGGCACGAGGATACTGGCCGAGAATATTGCCAGGGGCATCGTGCAGAAAGATGACAAGGTAACGGTTAAGCTCTACAACATCGCCCGCAGTGATATCAACGATTTGGTCACTGAAGTATTCAAGTCCAAAGCAATTTTGCTGGGCTCCCCGACAATTAACAAGGGTATTCTCAGTGCCATGGCGGCACTTCTGGAAATGATCACCGGACTCAAGTTTAAAAACAAAAAAGCCGCGGCGTTCGGTTGCTACGGCTGGAGCGGTGAAAGCGTCAGGATTTTAGCGGATCAGCTGACCAAAGCCGGTTTTGCAATCGCAGGCGAAGGCCTGAAAGCCGTGTGGCAACCCAACGACGAAGCGCTGGCCCAGGCTTTTGAATTTGGAAAAGAATTTGCGGGAAAAGTTTAGGATGTTATACTTTGGGGGCGATGGTCAGGGTTTTTCCACCGAAATCACTGCGACACTCCTGATGGACCGGCAGAGATATAATCTATTATTTAATAATATTTTATTTGTGAAGCCTGATTGAGCAGGGGAAGAGGGGCGCTGTGCCGGGCCGGGCGCGGCAAGGAAATATACTTGTATTCTCAATTTTTTAATTTATAATGGACAAACAAACAATATCTTTTTAATGAAGTAAAAGAAAGCAAATTGGCAATGAGCAATCCTTTGCCCCCCCATATCAAAAATAATCTTTTTATTACCATTGTAATATTTATCGCCGCTTCCGTTCTGGTCGCTATTATTGGCTACAATTTTTATCAAAATCAGAAGAAATATATCAGTGCCAGCTCCCAGAAGCAGCTGATGGCCATTGCCGATTTGCAAGTCCGGGAAATAAGCAATTGGCGAAATGAACGTATCGGTGATGCTCAGGTAATAATAAATAATGATGTTTTCACGAAGAGCACAATTAAATATCTTAATGATCCATCGGCCTCTGAAGCGAAAAATATTATTTTGTCATCGCTCAAAGCAACACAAAAATCATATCAGTACAAAAATATTTTGCTGTTAGATAGAAACAAAAAAGTCAGATTAGCTCTTCATAAATTTGTTGCTGATTATAGTTTGATTCATTCCAGTGTTATTGATGAAGCTATAAAAAAGAGGGGCATCGTCTTCGGAGATTTTTACAGGGAAAACAAGAATGGCTCTGTTTATTTGACAATGGCTTTCCCCATTATAAATGCACTGGGGAAAAATGCGCCGATAATCGGCACTATAGTAATTGTCCTTGACCCCACTTTACGCCTATATCCGTCAATTAAAGAATGGCCGCTGCCCACCTCGACGGGTGAAACGCTTTTAGTACGTCGTGAAAGCAATGAAATCGTTTATCTTAATGAATTGCGTCATGATAAAAACAAGCCGCTGACGATCAGGCTGCCGCTTAGCGAAGCCGATCTGCCGGCAGTTAAGGCTGTCCTGGGGCAAAAAGGGATTGTGGAGGGGCGGGATTACCGGAAAAAAAATGTTTTGGCGGCAATCGGATCGGTACCGGATTCTCCATGGTTTTTTGTTGTCAAAATTGATGGCGAAGAAATATATGCTTCGCTGCGTTTACGTTACTGGGTAACTCTTTCATTTGTCGTGATCGGCATACTGATATTCGGTATCATTGTCGCTTACATCTGGCGCGATCAACAGGCCAGATTTTACCGCAAGCAATATGAAACCGAGTATAAAAGAGCTTTTTTATACGCGCGCGGCCTTATCGAAACCAGCCTCGATCCTTTGGTCACAATCAGTGCCGAAGGAAAAATCATGGATGTCAACAAGTCAACGGAACTGGTTACGGGCTTATCCAGAGAAAAGCTGATCGGCAGCCGCTTTTCCGATTATTTCACTGAACCGGAAAAAGCCGCAGGGGGATACAAACTGGCCTTTGAAAAAGGTCTTATCCGCGATTATCCTCTGTCCATAAGGAATATTTCCGGCCAGGCAACAGATGTTTTATACAATGCATCGGTATACAAAAATGAAAGCGGCGAAGTTCAGGGTATATTTGCGGCAGCCCGCGATATTACCGAATTGAAACGAATAGAAAAAGAGTTAAAGAAGGCTCATGATGAATTGGAATTGCGCGTGGAAGAAAGAACAAATGAATTGCAGAAAACCAACGAATATCTACAGGAGGAAATCAGAGAAAGGAAAGTAGCCGAAAAACTGATTGATTTGAGAACACGGCTTTTGGAGGAAACAAATAAAGAGCTGGAAAGTTTCAGCTATTCCGTTTCGCACGATCTGCGCGCGCCCCTGCGGGCTGTTGACGGCTATGCCCGAATGATTCTGCGCGATCAGGCCGATAAGCTTGATCACGACGCCCGACGTAAATTTGAATTGATCAGAAGCAATACCCAAATGATGGGCAAGTTAATTGACGATTTGCTTTCGTTTTCCCGGCTGGGTCGCATGGAAATCAATATGACCAGGCTGGATATGGAAGGGCTGATCAACGATGTATGGAAGGAATTACAGATCATTAATCCGGAGCGCAAACTTGATCTTAATATTACAAATGTACCCGCCGGCAACGGCGACCGCACATTAATCAAGCAGGTATATTCCAATCTTTTTTCCAATGCCGTCAAGTTTACGAAAAACAGAAAAAACACCAGTATCGAAACCGGCGGATATGTTAAAGGCCAGGAAAATATATATTATGTAAAAGATAATGGTGTTGGTTTTGACATGGATTACTATGACAAATTGTTCGGCGTTTTTCAGCGCCTGCACAGCGCAGACGAATTTGAAGGAACGGGCGTCGGTTTGGCTATCGTGCAGCGCATTATTCACAAGCATGGCGGCCGGGTTTGGGCTGAAGGAAAGGCTGAAGAAGGAGCAACTTTCTATTTCACATTATCGAGGAAGGATTAAACGAAAAATGGATGGCCTGGATGTGGTAATCGTCGAAGATAACCGTAACGATGTGGAGATGATTCTGGATGCTCTTCAGGATGCAAAAATCAATATCCGCTCACAGATACTTAAAGACGGAGCGGAAGCCGTGGACTATTTTTTTAATCCGGCAAAAGAATTTGTCAGGGAAAAACATCAGCCGCCGCGGCTGGTGATGCTGGATTTAAAACTTCCGAAGATTAACGGTCTGGAAGTTTTAAAAAAGCTTAAATCCAGTGAAAGCACGAAAGATATTCCCGTGGTTGTTTTTACATCGTCTAATGAAGTGCGCGACAGGATGCAAAGTTATGCTCTGGGAGTCAACAGTTATCTCCTCAAGCCTTCCGATGCCGATGAGTTCGCCAGATACATTGAGCGAATAATGGAATATTGGGTTATAATGAATGTGAAAGCCAGGTAAAAATGACGGGCGATTGCTTCCCCGATTAACTGCAATCATAATTAGAGGGTCGGCTCATGAAAAGTAACTTGCGTATCTTGATTTTAGAAGACGTGCCGGCGGATGCCGAGTTAATGGAAGATGAATTAAAGCAGTCTGGATTTAATTATGAGGCCAGGCGGGTTGCCGGCAGGGCTGCGTTTATAAAAGAACTGGCGGAATTTTCACCGGATTTGATTCTGGCCGATTACTCTCTGCCCGGTTTTGATGGCCGGTCGGCTTTGAATATTATCCGCGAGAAATATCCCGATATACCCTTTATTTTTGTTTCCGGAGCGTTAGGCGAGGAACTGGCGATTGAATTATTGAAAAAAGGGGCAACTGATTATGTTCTGAAAAACAGACTCTTCCGGCTTGCTCCCGCTGTAAAGCGGGCGCTCGCCGAAACGGCCGAACACCAGGAGCGGAAAAGAGCGGAAAATGAGCTGCGGCAAAAATCAAAGAGTCTGGAAGAAGCAAACATCGCCCTGAAAGTGCTGCTGCAACACCGGGATGAAGACAGAAAGGCAATTGAAGAAAAGATTATAACCAATGTGAAAAAGCTCGCGCTGCCCTATATCGAAAAATTGAAAACACTCAAATTAAACGAAAATCAATTGGCTTATGTCCGGATAATAGAAGATCATCTTAATGATATCATCTCGCCATTTTTACGCAATCTGACAATGGATCATCTGGATTTCACACCGCGGGAGATTCAAATTACCGCACTGGTTAAAGAGGGCAAAACGACAAAGGACATTACCGAGCTTCTCAACATATCGGCGACCGCCGTTGATTTTCACCGGAAAAATATCCGGCAGAAACTCGGCATCAAAAACGAAAAGACCAATTTGCGCTCTTATCTGCTTTCGCTGCCGGCAAAAAATGATTAACATCACTTCCGGATTTCCCGGGGCAAGGAATTACAATCGCACACCGCTGCTTTTTTTTGCGCCGCCGGAGCACTCAGCGTCAGCGCCGCAATTGCCGCCCGGGCATCGTCATTGAGAAAATCCCACAGACCGATTTGCTTTAAGGTTTCTGCTTTGGGAATGCCCGAAGAATTCCAGCCTCTTTCTTCATAATAAACGGCGATTAATTTTTTGAGTTCATCTTTCCGGTAATTCATCAAAACTTCGCGTTTTGTTTCCGTCGATAATGACTGAAATTCTTCCGGCGTCAGTTTTGTTATTCTGGTTACTTCCTGATCATTGAAATCCCGCTCGGCATTGTAAAGTTCATCATCGGTGGGGGCTATGGCACGATCGGGAATCCAGTCCTGTGCCGCCGTTTCCCGGCCGAGTATCAGAACGTTCATCACCCGCTGCAAGTTGATGTCCCGGTCAGTCTGCGCAAAAATCTCTTCCCAGGTCATGGATGTGCCCAGTACGGCATTATAAAAATCGGCGTAAAGCTCCTGAGAAGCTGGATTGATGTAGATATCCGTATCGCGGCGTTTTTCCGAATCGGGATTGAACACATCCACCCAGGGCAGCTTGCACAAACCGAGATTGTCGTTTCCCAGACGCACGCGCGGATAGGTCATCAGCGCCCGGGCGCGCGTCTCAAAAGTCGAAAAAGCTCCCAGCAAATCCACCTTGATGAGCCAGGCGGCGGCGTGGTGCGCTCCAATATCGCTGGCCGCTGCGTAGGAAGCCTGCATGGAAAGAGAACGGTGCGTCCGGTACAGCGAAAAAGGCAAGCCCTTGACCTGCATGGCAAAACGCCGCAGTTCTTTTAAAGGTTCCGGCTTTCCAGTGCGCCGGGAGTAACGGGCGGCCACCCAATCCGTCAACTCCAGCATACCCCGGCTGGTCACTGCCGCCAGGGGCGTCGCCTGCCGGGCAATCTGATGGATGAAAGTCAGTGCAGCTTCTTCATTCCCCCAGTTAAGCATAAAGCCTTCCGTATCATCTTTGACCAGATATCCACGCTGATAACATTCCATCAGAAAAGCCATGATTACCGCCGTGGTTATCGTGTCCATGCCGTAATTGTCGCAATGCCAGTTGGCTTCCATAATGAATTCCGGATTCCAGATTCCGAGGTTCGAGCCAAAACCGGCGGCAGTTTCATATTCCGGTCCGTCCACCCATACCTTCCGCCCCTTGTGCTCGCCATTAGTCAGCGTCACCCAACCGCCTTTGGTGCAGCGCAGGTTGCAGCCGG
>JAKLDS010000016.1 GCA_022703375.1 Deltaproteobacteria bacterium
CGGTCGCCTTGACAACCGGCAAGGCCGCGGGAACCGCCGCAAACTGGCTTTCGCCCCCACCGGCGAAGGTTGGAGCTGTTTCTTCCTGATTAGCCGTAGCAACTGACTTTGCCCTATCCGCCGCCGGGACAGCCGTCACCTTTTCCCGGATTACTTCATTGCTTTGCTTGTTCGCCGCGACAGCATCAGCCGCCCGCGCCGCTTCCTGCGGCGCCTTCTGAACTGTCTGCCGGTCAGGAACCGCTGCCGCTGTATCGCCGGCTGCCAGAGACATCCAGACCAGTTCCGGTTTATTATTCATATTGACCGTCACGGCAAAACTGCCGGCGCTGCCGAAAAACAACAACACCGCCAGCACGAAGTGCCCAAAAACAGAGCAAAAAACAGCGGGCAGCAAATTTGATTTTTCTTTTCTCAATGCCGTTGTCATCCGTTAATTAATTGCAAGGCCACTTTAACTGCTTCCACACCGTCCCGGGCATAATACCCCCCTATTGAACTCGCGTAAGCCTCTGTGACCACCGCGCCGCCCAGCATGACAGGTGTTTCTATACCGGCGGCTCTGGCCGCATCTATCACTTCTTTCATATTGACCATTGTCGTTGTCATTAAAGCGGAAAGGGCAACTACTGCTGGCTTTTCCCTTTTTATCGCTTCCAGAATCGCCGGCGCCGCCACATCCTTTCCCATATCAATAACCGTAAATCCGTAATTGCGCAACAGCAGAGCGACGATATTTTTTCCAATGTCATGAATATCGCCCCGGACGGTGGCAATTAATATTTTTCCTTTATTGGCTTGGGCTGACTGCGCAAGCCGAGGTTCCAGGAAGGCGAGCGCCTTCTTCATTGCTTCCGCCGCTGCCATCAGCTGCGGCAGAAAATATATTTTTTTCTCGTAGAGTTCACCCACCCGGACTATTGCCGGAATCATAACGTTATCCACCAGGGAAGAAGCCTGTTCCGAGGCGGCGAGCGCCGCCTCAATCAGGGCAATAATGTTTTCCCTGTCGCCCTCGCGAATGGCAATAGCCACTTTTTCCGCAGGAGATATGTCTGCCCGCAGGACGGGCGCGGCCGGGGAATCCGCTGGCGCGGAAAAATGAGCAATAAAATTGGCCGTGCTTTTTTCTTTCGCCATCAGGACATCTCCGGCTTGTTTCACGTTAATGAGCTCTGTGCTTGCCGGATTGGCAATGGCCATCGTTAGACCGGACAATTGCGCCATGGCCAGAAACGCGGCGTTAAGCCAGGGGCGTCCCGGCATGCCGAAAGATACATTGGACAGGCCGAGATTCGTTTTACTCCGGAAAGTTTCCGTGCACCAGCGCAGAGTTTTCAGTGTTTCGCGTGCCGCACCGGCGTCCGAGGCCACGGCCATGACCAGACAATCAACGATAAAATCATCTTTAGAAAAACCACAGGCCGTCGCTGCTGCATAAATTTGTTTAATCACGGCCTGACGGCCGGCGGCGGTCGCCGGTATTTCACCGTCGGTCAGCGGCAGCAGAATAAACATTGCCCCGTATTTGGCCGCGAGCGGCAGCAACCTTTTGATTTTTTCTTTTTCACCGGAAATCGAATTAATGAGCAGGCGTCCCGGATAAATGCGCAGCGCCGCTTCAATAGTTTCAATTTTGGAGGAATCCACCACCAGCGGCAAAGCGCTGATTGTTGCTAAAAGTCCGATTATGGACTTGATAGTTTTAACTTCGTCAATGCCGGGCTGACCGACATTAACATCCAGCAGGCTCGCCCCCTGCTGCTCCTGTTCTCCGGCCATCCGGCGGATAATCGCGGTTTTGCCTTCCGCCAGTTCCTGCTGCAATGCTTTTTTGCCGGTGGGATTTATTCTCTCCCCGACAATAACGAGCGGCCTTTCTTCACCGAATATCAGATGGCCGCGCGAGGAGCTCAATGCGCCGATGGCCTTGCGCACGGGCGCGAGCGGTTTGCCCAGAGCAGGCGATTGCGCCAGTTCTCTGATATGCGCCGGCGTAGTGCCGCAGCAACCGCCCAGCATATTGGCGCCGGCTGCTGCCATTTTCCCGGCAAAAGACGCAAATTCCTCCGCACCCATGTCAAAAACAGTTTTACCGTTTTCCAGACGCGGCATGCCGGCGTTGGGCTTGGCTACGAGCGGCACAGTGGCGTAAGGTTTCATCGCGGCAATGAATTCCAGCATTTTTTCCGGGCCCGTGGAGCAGTTGCAGCCGACCGCGTCGGCGCCGAGGCTCTGCAGCGTGACAAGAGCGCTGACCGGATCAGTGCCGTTCAAGGTCCTTCCGTCTTTTTCATAAGTCATGCTGACTATGGTAAAAATATCCGCCGTTTCCTTGACGGCCAGCAAAGCGGCGCGGGCCTCCTGGATATCAATCATCGTCTCAATGACAATCAAATCACAGCCGCCGTCAATCAGACCCTGCACCTGCTGTTTATAGACCGTCACCGCTTCGTCAAAATCAAGATTGCCGAACGGCTCCACAAACTGCCCTGTCGAACCGATATCACCGGCAACAAGAACTTTTTTACCGACGGATTGCCTGGCCAGGCAGACCAGATCACGATTTATTTGGTATGTTTTTTCCGCACTGCCGTACTGAGCCAGTTTAAAACTATTGGCGCCAAAGGTGCAGGAATAAACTATTTGTGCTCCGGCTTTCCGGTAGGAGGCATGAACTTCCTTGATAACTGCGGGATTTTCCAGACACCAGATTTCCGGACAAACGCCGGCAGGCAAGCCTTTTTTCTGCAGTTCGGTTCCCGTGGCGCCGTCAAGAATTATTATTTTCTTCTTTAAAAGATTTTCTATTTTTCTTTTCATAAAACCCCTGTAAAAAAATCGGATTTGTTTCCCGTTTCCTCAATTCCGGCGTATGTCTGCGGGTTCTTTACTACTTTATTAATTTTTCATCCAGCACTTCCCTTATCTTTCGGGATAGCTCGTCAATCCGGAAAGGCTTTTGAATCAGGGCGCTGCAACCGTTTTCCATTATCCGCGTCGCCTGGTCACTGACGGCATAACCCGTGGAAAGCATGACTTTACAGGCGGGATTTATTTCCCTCAGTTTATCAAAAGTTTTTCCGCCGCTCATCTGCGGCATAATCATGTCCAGGATAATCAGATCAATTTTATTCATGTTATTTTCGTAAATGGTCAGTGCCTCTCTGCCGTTTGTCGCCACCATAACTTCATAGCCCAGGGAAGTTAATATTTCGCGGCAGACTTCGACGACAAACTCCTCGTCGTCCACCAGCAGAATACATTCCCGGCCCGGCTGAACCGGTTTATCCGGCACTGTAGTGTGAACCGCCTCTTTGCGGGAGGCCGGCAAATAAAACGTAAAGGTTGAACCATGCCCCGGCTCGCTTATAACCTCAATGGCCCCGCCGTGCTCCCTGATAATACCGTAAGCGGAAGGCAGACCCATTCCCAGACCGTTTTCCTTTTCTTTTGTCGTAAAGAACGGCTCAAAAACTCTCCGGCAAGTTTGTTTATCCATTCCGACACCGGTATCGGTAATGCTTGCTTTAACATAAGCTCCGGGTTTCAGGGAAAGGCGGACGGCGTCACTGGCGTCAATAGAAACATTGGCTGTTTCGACAAAGATATCGCCGTTATCCCGCATGGCCTGCCAGGCATTGACATATATATTGATAATTACCTGTTCAATCTGGACGCGGTCAATTTCCACTGTCGAGAGATTTTTCTCATAGTGCTGATTAATGGTAATTTCCTTCTTGGCGCGGCCGAAAATATCAGACATCCTGGCAATCAGCGCATTTAAATCAGTCGGGGCCGCTTCATACTTGCCGCCGCGGGCAAATCCCAGTATTTTTGCCGTCAGATCGGCGGCGCTTTGCACCAGAGACTGGATATTCTGCAGCCTGCCGTAATCGGGACTATTTTTATCGCCGTTTAACAGCATCAGGGACACATAGCCCTGGATGCCCATAAGAATGTTGTTGAAATTGTGTGCAATGCCTCCCGCCAGCGTGCCGACGGCTTCCATCTTATGGGACTGCAGCAGTTGCTGCTCCAGAAGTTTGCGGTCGGTAATATCGCGGGCATTGATAATGATTCCCCCGATGGCCGGATTATCCAGACAGTTGTTGCCCAGCGCCTCCAGGTAAACCCAGGAACCATCGGCATGCCGGAAGCGCAGCACAGTAATAATGCCTTTGTGTTCCTGGGTGATAACTTTGGAAAAATCATTAATCACCATTGCTACATCATCGGGATGCATGAAATCAAAAGCGTTTTTTCCGACCAGATCTTTTACTTCATAGTTTAGCACTCTTTTCACGGAAGGAGAGAAATAAAGAATAGTTCCCCGGACGTCCAGAATACCGATTATATCGAGTGATTTGAGAAAGAGCTCATTTAACATTCCTTCCGATTTGCGCAGCGCCGTTTCGACCTTTTTCAGTGCCGAAATATCCATCATGGAGACCAGTGATTTCTTTGTCCCCGGAATCAGGCCCGATGTCATAAATACATCTTTAATCTCGCCGTTTTTCGCCACCATTTGATATTCATAATTCCGGGGCGCCAGTTCCGGGTTGGAAAGCCGCAGCCGGTGGTAATTAATTAATCGTTCCACATCATGCGGCGCCGTGAAGGACAGCCAGCTGATATTTTTGCCGGTCAGCTCTTCATTGCTGTAGCCGGTCAGCTTTTGCATCTCTTCGTTAACCAGCAGAGGTTGCCTGTTTTCGTCGGCAATGGCCATGGCCGTGCCGGTATTGGCAAAAATTGCCCGGTAAATATTTTCCGATTCCGCCAGGGCCAGTTGCGCCTTTTTTCTTTCATCAATATCAAATATAACTCCCTGGAAATACTCAGGTTCGCCTTTTTCCTCGAAAAAAGGAACCACGGTGATTTCCACCCAGCAGCTGCCGCCGTCTTTTTTTAACAGGCGGAATTCATGTTTTGCTTCTTTGGGTTTTTCCTTCAGAAATTGCAGTGTTTCAGCTTCAATGCGGGCCCGGTCATCTGGATGAATCAGGCTTTTTGCCGGAATGCGCTGACCCTGAAAATAATCTTTGGCGTAACCAAACTGACTGATGTTGGCGGAGATAAATTCTATCGGCATACCTTCCGACAAATGCCAAATGCAATAAACGGCCGGGCTGCGGTTGATAATCTCTTCCAAATCTTCCAGCTTTTTAATTGCTTTTTGGTATGCTTTGTTGGCTTTATCTGCGGTTTTGCTGTTGGTCATAGAGTTTTTTAAATCTTTACAGCGCTAAAAGCAATAAAAAATTGATAGGCATTAATATCAGCGGCAGATACCGGCGATTGCCGTCACCGATTTTTCCGGCAGCAGGATAAAACTGGGGGTAATGCTTACTTCGATTTTATCCATTTGCAGTTTTTCGCATATCATTTTCTGGTTGCTAAGCTCGAAATCGCCATAGCCTGCGGAAAACCGGCGGGGCAGCAACTTTTTATTTTCACGGCGCAATTGCACAGCCAGATAATCAATCAGCCAATCGAGCGCGGCGTCCGTCATTTCGCTGGCTGTCGCATCATAAACAACGGCGGCAGATAAATTACCCTGAGCAGTTTTTTCTTTGATTTTGTCCATAATCATGTTGCCGGCAGTGGCGCCGAGCAGCACTGTTTCCTGACAATCGCGCAGATACTTAGCCAGCTGGGAGCTGACAAAAGATAAATCACCGGTCATTTCTGTCTTCGAACCGTCGTTTTCAACAATAGACTCCCGCCGCCAGACTCCCCGCAATGCGATATATGATAATGCCTCCGCGACAGAGATGTCGGTTTCTTCCTTTTGCCGGGAAGTCAGTTCCGTTGTTTTTTTCTTAAAACCGAGACGCGCATAGATTTTCGGGTATGGCGGATTAACCGGGATTCTTTCCAGAAAAAAAACTGAGCCCATTGCCGTTTCCTGATATATTATTGACGGCCTCGTAAAAATTCCATATCCTGCGTTGCGCTTCATCCCTCCCCGGCCTTCGCCGGGGCAGGCTATTGCGGCGTAAGTTTAAGTACGCCTCATTCCTCGTGATTCGCGCGCCTTGTCTCTGGTGCTTTTTACGAGGTCGTCCGAATTAGTCTCTTCTTCGACTTCTACGAGTTCATCATTATTTGCCGTCGTTGCTTTGAATAGAGTTATAACGTTGTTTCCAGCGCTGCAGTCGGGCAAAGGCCTGTTCCACCAGTTTAAGCAGCATATCCATATCCAGCGGCTTTTCAAAATAATCGTCAAAACCCGCTTCACGGCATTCATCTATTTCAAACAAGGCCGCCCAGCCGGTGATGGCATAAATCAACGATACAGGTTTCGTTTTGCGAATCTGGCGGCACAGCTCGATGCCGTTCATCCCAAAGAGCTTTAAATCCAGAAAAATTACATCAATGCTTTCATATTTGAGTATTTCCAGAGCTTCTGTTCCCGTTGCCGCGCTGATTACTTCATAATCAGCTCCGGTAAATACGCTGTCAAATAATTCGCGAACTGACGCTTCATCATCAACAACAAGTATTTTACCCTTCACGGAACAATCCCCCCTGTTTCTCTTCAGAGTTCTTGCCGCTATTTTAGCAGGTTCGCCAGTTTTTTCAAGGTTTCTTCACCCATGTCTTCAGTGCCGACAAGCTTCTTGCCTTCCTGAAAAATATCTTTCGTGCGGAAACCATCCTGCAGCACTTCGTTTACCGCCTTTTCCACCAGCAGCGCCTCTTCCGGCATGGCCAGCGAATAGCGCAGCATCAGAGCGACCGATAATATTGTCGCCAGCGGATTGGCGATGTTCTTCCCCGCTATATCGGGAGCTGAACCGTGAATCGGCTCATAAAGCGCGTGTTTATCGCCCAGACTGGCCGAGGCCAGCATACCGATGGAACCCGTCAACATGGCGGCTTCATCGCTCAAAATATCGGCAAACAGGTTGGTGGAAACAATCACGTCAAACTGCGCCGGATCGCGCACCAGCTGCATCGCACAGTTATCCACATACATATTCCGGACGCTCACTTCCGGATAATCGCGGGCAACCTCGTTGACAACCTTGCGCCAGAGTTCCTGACATTCCAGCACATTGGCTTTATCCACGGAGACGATATTCTTCTTGCGTTTTTGCGCTACCCGAAAGGCAATCACTGCGATGCGCCGAACTTCGTCTTCCGTGTAAATCATCGTGTTGATGCCGCGGCGCCGGCCGGCAGAGTCAGTGGAGATGCCGCGCGGTTCGCCGAAGTAAACATCACCGGTCAATTCCCGGACAATCATAATATCCACACCGCGAGCTATAGTATTCTTTAAAGGAGAGATATCCAGCAGCTCATCGAACGCCAGCACCGGCCGCAGATTGGCAAAGAGGCCGAGTTCTTTTCTCAGCCCTAAAAGAGCCCTTTCCGGCCGCACGCTGTAAGCAAGTTTTTCCCACTGCGGACCACCGATCGCGCCGAACAGCACCGCGTCGCTCTGCCGGGCCAGATCAAGCGTCGCCTGCGGCAGCGGCTCTCCACAGCTATCGTAGGCGCTGCCGCCAACCAATCCTTCCGTCAGTTCCAAGGCAACATCTTTTTTATCCGAAATCGCTTTTAAAATCTTTATCGCTTCCCCGACTATTTCCGGGCCGATGCCGTCACCCGCAAGCACCGCTATTTTAAAGCTTCTGCTGGTCATTTAATTCCCCTTTTTTTCGCGATATGTTTCATCAAACCGCCATCGTTAATCAACTGTTCCATGAAGGGGGGAATTTTGCCAATCTTGAATTGTTTATTGCCGCCGCTGATAGTAATTATCCCCGCACCGCCGTCCACGGTTATTTCTTCGCCTTCTTTTATCGCCGCCCAGAGATCGTTTGATTCAAAAATAGGCAACCCCATATTGAATGAATTGCGATAGAAAATGCGGGCAAAGCTTCTGGCCACAACACAGGAAATGCCCGCCGCTTTAATAGCAATCGGCGCATGCTCGCGCGATGATCCGCAACCGAAATTTTCCCCGCCCAGAATAATATCGCCCTTTTTCATCTTGCTGACAAATTGCGGATCGGCGTCTTCCATGCAATGAGCCGCCAGTTCCTGCGGATCAGATGTCACCAGATAGCGCGCCGGAATAATTGCGTCGGTATCTATATTGTCGCCGAATTTCCAGATTTTTCCCTTGTATATCATTTTTTTCACTCCTTTTTTTCCAATTATGCGAGATGGGCCGGAGAGGCGATTCGCCCCAGCACTGCGGAGGCGGCCGCTACTGCCGGAGAGGCCAGATAGACTTCGCTTTTGGCATGCCCCATACGTCCCACGAAATTGCGGTTCGTGGTGGCAACTGCCCGCTCACCGGCCGCCAGAATACCCATGTGGCCGCCCAGGCAGGCGCCGCATGAAGGCGGACTGATGACGGCTTCGGCATTCAGGAATATTTCAATTAATCCCTCCCGTATGGCCTGCTGATAAATTGCCGGTGTTGCGGGAACGACAATCAGGCGCACTGTCGAAGCTGCTTTTCTGCCTTGAAGAATCTGCGCGGCAATCCGCAAATCTTCAATGCGGCCGTTGGTACAGGAGCCAATCAGCGACTGATCAATTTTAATATCGCCCGCGGCGCTTACGCCTTTGACATTGGAAGGCAGATGGGGAAAAGCCACCTGCGGTTCCAGCTGAGCGGCATTTATCTCGATGATATCGGCGTATACGGCATCGGCGTCCGATGCATAAAATTTGTACGGCCGCTTGCCCCGTCCTTCAACATATTGCCGGGTTATATCATCAGGAGGAAAAATGCCGTTTTTCGCGCCCGCTTCGATAGCCATATTGGCAATGGACAATCTGTCCGCCATCGGCAAAGCGCTGATTGTTTCGCCGGTATATTCCATCGCCTTGTACAGAGCGCCGTCCACACCGATACGGCCGATGATGTGCAGAATCAAATCTTTGCCGGAAACCCACCGGGGCATTTTTCCATAAACAACGAATTTGATTGTTTCAGGAACCTTGAACCACAGTTCTCCCGTCAGCATGGCCGCCGCGAGATCCGTACTGCCGACTCCCGTGGCAAAAGCGCCCAGGCCGCCGTAAGTGCAGGTATGGCTGTCCGCACCGATAACCACGTCGCCGGGGACGACAATTCCCTGCTCCGGTAACAACGCATGTTCAATGCCCACCCGGCCGCCTTCATAAAAATGTGTAATTTTTTGTTCGAGGGCGAATTCCCGGACAAACTTGCACTGCTCGGCGGAGCTGATATCCTTGTTGGGCGTGAAATGATCCAGCACGAGTGCTATTTTGTCCCTGTCAAAAACTTTCCGGCCGCCCGCCTTTCTGAACTCCTTAATGGCAATGGGTGCGGTAATATCGTTGCCCAGCGCAATATCCACCCGGGCGTTAATCAATTCTCCCGCCCTGATTTCCCGCAAATCCGTATGCGCCATTAATATTTTTTCCGTGATTGTGTTTCCCACTTTATCTTCTCCTGATAATTTTAGTTGCTTTTTTTGTCCTTAACTGATTTTAAAATTTTATTCAACTTTAACCTTTTTCGCTTTGACGTTCTCCTGCAAAAACTCCAACCGGTTGAGCGCGTTAATGTAGGCTTTGGCCGATGCGACAATTACATCGGGATGAGCGCCGCGCCCGATTACCGAATAACCGTCGTACCTGAGCTGCACAGTCACCTCGCCCTGCGCGTCGCTGCCGCCGGTAATGGCGTTGACTGCATATTTCAGCAGCTGGTAATTTGTTTTCGTGATATTGCGAATAGCGGCAAACGTGGCGTCCACCGGGCCGTTGCCGAAACCGGCATCGCGAACCACTTCCTTATCCACCTGCAGTTCCATTGTCGCCGTCGGAATGGCTACATTGCCGCTGACCACGTTGAGATAAACCAGCGTGTATTTATCCTTGCCGCGATAAATCTCTTCGTAAAGAATCGCTTCCAGGTCTTCGTCATAAATATCTTTTTTAATATCAGCGAGGTCCTTCACCCTGGCGGCTATCTTACTTAATTGATCTTCCGCCAAATCATAACCCATTTTTTTATAATGCTGGGCAATGGCGTTGCGCCCGGAATGTTTACCCAGCACAATATGGGTATCTGTGATGCCGACCGATTGCGGCGTCATTATTTCATAAGTGCTTTTTTCCTTAATCAAGCCGTCCTGATGAATGCCTGATTCATGCGCGAAAGCATTAGCGCCGACGATGGCCTTATTGGGCTGTACCGGAATACCGGTTATCTGCGTCAGAAGGCGCGATGTCTTGAATATCTGCTCGGTCTTGATATTCGTATGCAGGCCGAATAAATCATGGCGCGTCTGCAGCGCCATGACAATCTCCTCCATCGCGGTATTCCCGGCGCGCTCCCCGATGCCGTTAACCGTACATTCGACCTGTCTCGCGCCGTTGGCAACCGCGGCGAGAGAATTGGCAACCGCCATTCCCAGATCATTGTGGCAATGAACGGCTATTGTCGCATCATCAATATTTTTTACATTGGCAAAAAGATAGGCAATCAGCCTGCCGTATTCGTCGGGAATGGCATAGCCGACCGTATCGGGAATATTAACCGTTTTAGCCCCCGCCGCGATTACAGCCTCCACCATTTTCACCAGGTAATCCCTGTCCGTACGGGTGGCATCCATGGCGGAAAACTCGACATTATCCGTGTAACTGCAGGCGAGAGTGACTGCGGCGATTGCTTCTTTGAGCACCTGTTCGCGGGTTTTTTTCAACTGATACTTCAAATGAATATCGGAAGAAGAAATAAATGTATGGATCCGCGGCTGAGCAGCAACTTTGATGGCCTGCCAGGCGCGATCAATATCAGTCTTGTTGGCGCGCGCCAGACCGGCCACCTGGCACTTCTTTATTTCTCTGGATATCTGCCTGACCGCATCAAAATCCCCCTCGGAAGCAATGGGAAAACCGGCCTCAATAATATCCACTCCCAGATTCTCCAGTTGCTTGGCAATGATGATTTTTTCTTTCGGATTCATGCTGGCACCGGGAGACTGCTCGCCGTCTCGCAACGTCGTGTCAAAAATGTAAATTCTGTTTTTATCCTTTTTCATATATTCTCCTTTCGCTTTATATTATTTTGCATAAAAAAAGGCCGTGGGCTTTGCCACCCACGGCCTTTTCGTTACTCAGTATTTTCAAGGTTCAGCTAAAATCTGAAAACGACGGTCGGGCAGCCCTTGCTTGCAGGCGCAAAAGAGCGAGTCCCAGCAGCAGGGATAATAAATTATTTGCTAAATTAATGTTCCTGGACCGACCGTTCATCTTACCGATTAAACCTTTTTCTTTCCTGTTTTGTTTTCTCTTTAATTCATCCGCCGGCATTTGTCAAAGATTTTTTTCTCTGGCATCTATATCGGAAAAATTCTCTCTTACCTTTAATAAAAAGCCCCGGCAGTTCCCCCTCACTATTTCCGGCAGCCCTATTCCGCCGTTTCGCCGCGGCCGGACGGTGTTATTTTTTTTTGTCCAGTTCTTTCCGGACAGCGAGGCCAATTTTTTTCAGGATGTATGGTTTGCGCACATAAGCCCCGGCGCCCAGCTTCTGCGCTTTTTCCACCCGTTCCGTTTCGGAAAATCCGCTGACAATAACGGCTTTCTGGCCGGGATTGATTTTACTTATCCTTTCGTAAGTTTCCAGTCCGTCAATGCCCGGCTCCATAATCATATCCAGCACAAGTAAATCGGCTTTTTTCTTTTTTATGTATGCGACGGCTTCTTCGCCGCCGGCTACCGCCGTAACATCATAACCCAGCCTCCCCAGCATGCTGAGAGCCAGCTCCCGTTGTTCTCTAACATCATCCACAACAAGGATTGATTCACCGCGTCCCAGGTATTCATCGAGAGCGGGACCGGAATCCCCGCTTGCCGCCTCTTCGCGGGAAGCGGGAAAGTAAATTGTAAAGCTGGTACCTTTACCCTCTTCGCTTTGCACTTCAATATAGCCCCTGTGATCTTTCACGGTTCCCCAGACCACCGCCAGGCCCAGCCCTGTCCCGCTGCGCCCCATTACCTTTTTTGTATAGAAAGGTTCAAATATATTTCTGATGTCCTTGTCGGAAATTCCATTACCATTGTCGGACACGGTCAGAACAACATAATCTCCTCTGGGCATGTCTTCATAACCGGCAAGCGGCCTGTCCACATAGCGGTTTTCCGTTTGCACCTTCACTTCACCCACGCCGGCTATGGCTTCCGCCGCATTGGACAGCAAATTCATCACTGATTTGTTCAGGTGAACGGATGAGCCCTTGATATTCAGCAAATCAGCATCGAGATTGAAATTAAACTTCACATGAGGATGATAGGATTTGAGCGCCGCAAACTCCGGCATTCCGGAATAACCGGATATAATGCTGTTAAGATTGACTACCTCGGATACAGCCACGCCGCGCCGCGCCAGAGTTAATAAATCCTGAACAATGGCCGCCCCGCGCAATCCTGATTGCAGGATATTATCAACATACTTGTGCAACTGATCCCCTGCCGGAATTTTTTCCAGCAGCAACTCGGAATAGCCGACCAGAACACCCAGAACATTATTGAGGTCATGAGCTACGCCGCCGGCCAGCGTGCCGAGGGCCTCCATTTTTTCGGCACGGTTAAGCCTTTCTTCCAGTCGCTTGCGTTCGGTAATATCAATAATAAAGCCGGCCAGGAAAGATGATTTCCCTTCCCGAATAATCGGAAATTTAATGGCCGTATAAATCCGGCCGCCTACTTCTTCTTCGATTTCTACGCTCCGGCCGCTGCGCAGGATTGCCCGCTCTTCTTTATCCACTTTAAGCGCAAAGTCGGAAGGAAACATATCGCTCATTGATTTGCCTATCATTTCATTAACAGGCATTCCCAGCAATTTTTCATAATTTTTGCTTAACTGCACCATCCTCAGTTTTTCATCTTTAAAAACAACATAGATGGGACTGTGTTCCAAAAACAGCCGGAATTTTTCTTCACTGTCCCGCAGCGCTTCCTCGATTTTTTTTCGTTCGGTAATGTCGTGAACAATCCCCCGGAATCCAACCGGAGTTCCTCCGTTATCAAGAATCAGGGAAACGGATGTCTCCACAAAAATATTTTCACCGTGCTTCTTAATCAGCTCCCAGTTGAGGAATTTCTCCGGCGCTCCGGATAGGTAAACCTGATGGAAAACAGCAAATACTTTTCTGGCGTTTTCTTCATTCATATACTGCCGGTTATTCATGCCGATTAGTTCTGCAAAAGAATATTCCAGCATCCGGGCCATGGCCGGATTGGCGAAAATCATGTTCCCTTTTAAATCAACTTCATAATAGCCTTCCACAATGTTTTCAATGATTGTCCGGTAGCGCTCCCCCGTTTCCCGCAGTTCCTGTTCCGCGAGTCTTCGTTTGGTGACATCCCGGGAGATAACCAGAATGGCTACCGGATGCTGGTTCTTATCCCGGATAAAAGAAGCCTTGTTTTCGGTAGTGATGATTTCGCCGGTCAGTTTGCTTTTTTCTCTCAATTCAATAACTCTGGACCGGTTAATGTCTCTTTCGGCATCATGTTCTATTTCATCGCTCATGACTTGATACAGGCGCGCTCTCTCTTCAGTTTCCAGATTAAAGCCGAGAGGAGAACCAATAAAGTTCTGATCAGGAAGGCCGAATAAATTCAGGGCATAGGAGTTGGCGTAAATGTATTTTAACGTTTTCAAATCCACCACTCTTATTGCATCTTGAACATTTTCCGTAACCAGGCGGAGAAATTCTTCGCGGTCTTTTAATTCATCTTCAATTATTTTGCGTTTTTCCTGCTCCCGGACTATCGTATGGGCCCGCAGCAGATAATATGCTCCGAAAACACCGGCAAAAGAGAGAAGGATAATAATCAAAATCAAATTAAAGGTAAAACCCTGCATAGCGCTCAGGGCTTCCTCTTCCGGCGTGGCTACGACGATTGACCAGAAAGTATTAGCCACTTTTATCGGCAGATAGACGGCCTGCTTCTTTACAGTTTTCACCGTCTCGCCGCGAATTTTATCGTATTGGTAGGTTGTTTCACCGTGTTCACCTCTCTTCATTTTCTCGGCCATAGACATGACAGAGGGAGAGTGCCCGGATGTTTCTTCAACGTTTTTGCCGATATGCCCGGGAACAGGACAATACAGTTCAACTCCTTTCGCGCTTATCAGCCAGGCATAGCCGTCGGCGCCGATCCTGATATTTTTCAGGAAAGCCCTGGCAATTTCATCGAATGAAATCAGGACAGCCAGAGAACCGCTATATTTTTTTCCCTGAAAGACGGGCACATGAAAGGCAATGCTCCGAAAGCCCTGTACGGCATCGAACACATCACTGACCACCGGTTGATGAGTTTTCAGCGTTTCTCTGACATGTTCCTGCGCGGAAATATCGGCGCCGATTAATTTCCTGTTGTAAGGAAACGTGTAAACAATTCTTCCCCGCGCATCCATGCGGGTGATACCCTTTATACCGCCGGTGTGGCTTTCATAAAATATCCGCATCAGATCTTCGCCGTGGACATTGAAATTCACAATAGCTTTGTTCCGGGCCATGTAACTGAGCATCACGTGATAATGATTAAAGGTGTTTTCAATGCCCTTGGCGGCCAGCCGCGCATGGGACAGCTGCTGAGAGTTCAGATCCCTGATCATTTCTTTCTTGACGCTGTTATATGCGGCAAAAAACAGATAGGCACAAAATCCGGCCAGGACGATTAAAATGATATAAGGGCTTTTGGATTTCATATCGGCCTCGTTGCGGAATATTCTTTCCCAACAGCAATACGAAAAAACGGCAAGAGGACTCTCTTTTTCTGCCTGGATAAGAATTTGCTTTCGTTGACAGTAACTTTATGAAGAACGGCTCTTTAAGTCAATGAAAAAAAAACAGGGGAGCGGAGGGGGCTGCTCCCCTGTTATAAAGGAGGGAACTGCAATTATTCACACATGCCCATACCTATCCCGAATCTGTCATGACCTCTCATGCCGCCGCGGGGACCGAAACCCATTGCTCTTTTACCCCACCTTGAATTGACCAGTTTCTCCTGCTGCTCCGGCGTCAGCAGCTGCCGGATTTCCAGACGCAAATTAGTTATTTTATCATGCATCTCATCACGCAGCTTCCTTACCTCTTTCTGCAACGAAGCTATTTTGTCCTTATCGGGATTGGCTTCCAGCCAGAGCCTCCGCAATTGCACCGACTTGTCAAACATCTTCTCCCGCACCGGTTTTATTTCTTTATTAAACTCTGTTTCCCGGGCTTCAATCTTTGCCTTCTGCTCGTCGGTCAGATTTAATTTTGTCCAACTTGTTTCCCGGCAATAGCCATCACCGCGGCCTTTGCCCGGTCCGAATGCCAGCGCCGAAGCCGCCAGAAGCGCTGTCAGGGCCACCACCGTCACTAAAATCGTTAACTTCTTCATATTACTTCTCCTTTCCAGAGTTTATTTTTTGAAGTTAATGCTCTAATCAGCAAGGCCTGTGCCAACAAAATTATTAACATGCAAACTGATGTAATCACTGAATAATTAGCAAACACGGAAAAACAGTTGGCTTTTACCGCAAACAAGTGGATAATATGTATCCATATTTAGTACCCGAACGGATAGATATTATCCAACTCTGAGAAAAGGAAATCTCCTATGGCAAAAAACCGATTCCGGCAGAATGTTTCCATCTGGATAATCATCAGTGTAATTGTGGCGCTGGCGGTTACTCTTGCCTTCATGGCTTCAACTCATCTGAGAAGACAACAGCAGCAGGCGGTGGAGATGATGACCGATAAAGGCGCGACGCTGATTAATACCTTTGCCGCCGCGCTGCGCAATCCCGCCTATTTTAAGGGTGATTTTTTCAGCCTGCAGAAACTGGTCATGGAAACGGCCAGACAACCGGACATTGACTATATTATAGTTACGGAAGGAAGCGGTAACATAATTGCCGACAGCGATCCTTCATCAATCGGTGACAGATACGGCATGGATCTCGACATCGGCAGAATTGCTTCTTCTGACGAAATCAGGTGGCGGCAGGTAGCCAACACTGGCGGCGCCGACACCTTCGAAGTGTACCGCGGTATATTCCTATCCCCGGAAAAAACCAGACCGGACATTGATTCCCGCAGGCCCGGCAAGAATCCGGCAGCCGATAATTTAATAATTTACACGGGCTTCAACATGGAAGCTATTGACAAAGCTACCAGCGCCGACGCCACTAATACAATAATCATCGCCCTGATTCTTTCTTTAATCGGCTCGTCGGTAATAGTTTCCCTTTTTCTGGCGCAGGCCTGGCGGCAGGCCAGTTCTTCTCTTTCGCGGATTACGGTTTTTTCCGAAACACTGGTCAAAAATATGCCCATCGGCCTGATTGCCGAAGACGAAAGCGGCCATATTGCCGCCTGCAATGAGAAAGCAGGGGCAATTTTAAACATTGCTTGCAGCGATATTGCCGACCGGAAGGCGGATTCTGTTCTGCCTGCGTCTTTGAGGGAAATGCTGGCTTCCCTCCACGGAAGCGGCGGCTTAGTGGAAAAAGATTTATTATTAACCCTGCAGGGCGAAAATAAAATTCTGGAGGCAGTGGCGGCGGATATTGCAGTTGAAGGTATTGCCGCCGGCCGGATGCTGCTCCTGCGCGACGTGACAAAAATACGCCGGTTGGAAAGCGAGGTGGTTAAAAGCCGCCATCTGAACTCTATCGGATCGCTGGCGGCGGGCGTGGCGCATGAAATCCGCAATCCGCTGAGTTCCCTGAAGGGTTTTGCCGTCTATTTCAAGGAGCGGCTCGCGGGCAACGACGAAGATGAAAAAACGGCCGATGTAATGATTCAGGAAACGGAACGCGTCAACCGCGTCGTCAGCCAGCTCATTGAATTTGCCCGTCCTCTGGAATTAAAAAAGGAAAAGGCGCAAATGGCCGATTTGGTTGCGCATACGGTTTCGCTGATTGCCGCTGCGGGCGATAATAAAACCGCCATCACCATTGACGCGGCGCCGGATTTGCCGGAGGCGGATGTTGACCACGACAAAGTCAAGCAGGCGCTGCTTAATGTGCTGCTTAATTCTCTGGCCGCGCTGCCACCGGTCGGTTCGATTGCGGTAAAAATTACTGCGGATAAAAACGATATTTTCGTTACCGTTGCTGATACCGGTTCCGGCATCAGCAAAAGTGACTTGCCCCGCATTTACGACCCCTATTTCACATCCAAACCGGCCGGCACCGGGCTGGGGCTCGCGATAGTCCAGAAAATAATGGAGGCGCACGGCGGCGCAATCGCGGTGGAAAGCGAGGCCGGAGCGGGCACGGTTGTCACCTTGCGTTTCCCACGGAAAAATATTTTAGCATAAGGACATATGATGAAAAAAGAACAGACCATTCTTGTTGTTGATGACGATACCGCCCACCGTTTGATGCTGAAAAAACTTATCGGCGGCTGGGGCTACGATGTCTGGGAAGCCGATGACGGGGCCCGGGCGATTGCGGCGGTGCGGGAGAAAGCATTTGATTTGATTCTGATGGATATCCGGATGCTCCATGTTTCCGGAATTGAAGCGCTCGAAGAAATCAAGATTATCAATCCGGCGATTCCCGTAATTATCATGACTGCGTATGCATCCGTGGAAACGGCTGTGCAAGCCCTGAAAAAAGGCGCCTATGACTATCTCACCAAACCTCTGGATTTTGATGAGCTGAAAATCGCCATAAGCCGCGCTACGGAACATACGAAGCTCAAAAACGAAAACGAATATTTAAAAAGCCGGCTGGGCGAGCGCTTCGACCGCCGCAATATGATTGGGCAGAGCAAGGCCATGGTAAAGCTGCTGGATACCGTCTCCCAGGTAGCAGCAACGGAAGCAACTATTTTGATTGCCGGCGAATCGGGAACGGGCAAGGAAATGATTGCCAACGCCCTTCATTTCAACAGCCCGCGCGCGGCAGCTCCCTTCGTCAAAATCAACTGCGCGGCGCTCACTGAAACGCTGCTGGAAGCGGAACTGTTCGGCTATGAAAAAGGTTCCTTTACGGGAGCCGACAAGCGCCGGGAGGGAAAATTCCGCCAGGCCGACGGCGGCAGTTTATTTTTAGATGAAGTAAGCGAAATGTCGAAAGCCATGCAGGTCAAGCTGTTGCGTGTGTTGCAGGAACGCGAACTCACCCGCGTGGGCGGCGCGGAAGTCATTAAAATCAATGTCCGCGTCATTGCCGCAGCCAACAAAGATTTGAAGAAAGAAATGGAGAGCGGCCGCTTCCGTGAAGATTTGTTTTACCGCCTCAACGTTGTCACTCTGCATGTGCCGCCGCTGCGGGAAAGAAGAGAAGATATTCCACTTTTGGCGCAGCATTTTCTGGAGCTTTTCGCCGCGAAGAATTCTCAAAGCATCAAAGGCTTTACACCGCTGGCGGTGGAAAAGATGTTCAAGTACAACTGGCCGGGCAATGTGCGGGAACTGATGAATGCGGTCGAACGGGCTGTTGTCCTGGCACGAGCCGAATACATAGATGCGGAAGAACTGGCCTTATTGATGGACGATAATTCAACAGCTACGGCGACTGCCCCGCCGGAAAATCTGCCGCTGGATGAAGTGGAAAAAAGGACAATCCTGGAGGCGCTCAATACCGCCCACGGCAATAAAAGTGAAGCGGCTCGCCGTTTGGGTATCACCCGCAAGACACTCCGCGCCAAACTGGACAGGTATGAAAGCAACGGTTGATGATGCTGCTCCGGCGTCAGGGAAATGTGCGGCAATTCAATTTTCCGCCGGAAAACCTGTCCGGGTGACGGGCATTAACTGTTTTTCGCAACGAAATCCGCCAGATTCTCACCAATCAGGGAATACGGCAGCAGCACTTCCGTGGCGCCGGCCTCCCGGAAAGCTTCGATCTGGTCTTCTGATTCCGCCGTCGCGACAATCACAGCCTCGGGCGCCAGAGCACGGCATATCTTAATCAGGGATACATTATTGATGCTTTTCAAAAGCATATCGGGAATTGTCAGCAGAATAATTGCAGCGTGTTCGATATGAGCGTGCGCCAGCGTATCCATGCTGCTGATATCGCCGAAAACACCCTTGATTCCCCGTTTGTCCAGCTTTTGGAGAACTTCCTGATTAAAATCAACAACCAGAACTTTTTTCAGCAGCTCCGGCGAGAGCAATTCCAGTCTTTCCAGAAAAGCTAAACCACCCCGGTGGCAGCCCAGCAAAATAATTTCGCTGTTTTCTTTTTTCTTCTTTTCTTCTCCATCGCGGGAAGCGGCAAAACCAGCCCGCCGCAGAATATTATCAAAAAGCAGGAACAATTGATGATTGCCCTTGATAATATATGAGGAGAGAATAGAGGTAAAGGCCATGGCGTATATGATTATGGTCGCCAGATCGTCTTTGATATGGCCGTAAGCGATGCCCAGCGTGGCAATAACCAGCGAAAATTCGCTGATCTGGGAAAGGTTCAAACTGGCGATAAAGCTGGTGCGCCGGCCGCTTCCCGTAATCGCCAGCAGAGGATATACGGTGACAAAACGGGAAACAAAAACAAACACGACGATAACTCCCGCCAGACAAAGGACGGAAGCGTCGGGAGCGGGAATTTTCATGCCGATGGAAACGAAAAACAATGTGAGAAAAAAATCCCTCAGCGGCAGCACTTTGGCGATGATATGCAGGCCATAGGGAAATGATGAAATGGCGATTCCGGCGATGAGCGCCCCCATTTCCATGGAAAGGCCGATCGTGGAGGCAAGCCCGGCCATAAACACGCACCAGGCAATGGACATGCCGACGACGACTTCGGGAGTCTTGGTGATTTTTTCAAAAGCCCACTTCAACAAATACTTGCTTAAAAGGAAACCAATCGTCAGCAGCACGAAGCTTTTCCCGAGCGCCAGGGCCACCGGATAAAGCTGGGGATTGGTGAGGTGCGGCTGCAGGGCTAAAACCAGAATAGCCCAGATATCCTGAAAAATGAGAATTCCTACGGTAATCCTTCCGGGCAGCGTATCAATTTCCGCCTTGTCATAGAGCAGTTTAACGACTATGGCGGTGCTGCTCAGGGCGCAGAAAATCGCCAGATACAGGGAGGCTATACTGCCGCCGTTGAAGGAATAACCAATCAGGGTAAAAAAGCCGAAGCCAATCAGCACGCAGAGGAGAAATTGACCGATGCCGGCAACAATCAACTGTTTGCCCGCGGAAATAAAGGAGCGGAGGTTTAATTCCAGACCGATGACAAACAAAAGCAGAATCAGGCCGATTTCGGAAATTACGTCAACGCTGCCCGTCGCCGATATGAGATGGAATCCTATTTTCGGGCCGATGACAGCGCCGGCAATCAAATAACCCAAAATAATGGGCTGGCGTATCATTTGAAAAATAAAACCAATGATAGTGGCGGCCAGAATGGAAATGCCGATATCCGGCAACAGCTCATGCATTAGAAAAACCCCGTCCCTCGTTATCTCTTTTTCATCAGGTATTTACCGATTATACCATTCACGGCGTCCGTCTGTTCAATCATCACCGCATGGCCGGAATCTATCAGCACCAGGCGCGAGCCGGCTATCTCCGAGGCAATCTGCGCCGCATCCCGGCAATTGTGCAAATAATCCTGTTTCGCGCCGATAATCAGAGAAGGCACTGTTATTTTATTATAGTTTTGCAAGTCAGTATCCGGATTAAATGATTCCAGAAGCAGAATAATATCCTGACAGGTGTAATATTTTTTCATTTCATCCCGAATGGTGAAGAATGTTTTCTCCATCCCGTTAAAGAAATCTCTGCTGTACGACTGCTGCAGAATTATATTACAAAAATCATCAAACTGACCTTTCTGCAACAGGTTATGCCAGTTCTCCCAAATCCGGCGATAGCCGAAATCGGCCTGCCGCAGGGGAGCCAGCAACACAAGCTTTTCACATAAGGCCGGATAACGAACGGCAAATTCCTTGGCGACAAACGATCCGTAGGAAACACCGATAATCGCCGCTTTTTCCACCTTGAGATGTTCCATTAATAGTTTCAAATCATCAACCAGCAAAGAGTAGTGGAACGAACTGCTTTCTTTCGCCGATCGTCCCTGACAGCGCTGGTCATAAACAATTACCCTGTATTCTTTCTTGAAATATTCGATCTGTCGAATCCAGGTCTGCGCGAACATCGCCAGGCCATTGACAAAGATAATCGTTTTTTTCCCCTTGCCATGCTCTTCGTAATAAAAATTTGTCTGATTATTGATTTTGAAATAAGCCATATTCACCTACTCCCTGTTTATTATTCCAGTGCTAAAGCAAAGCAGCCGTCGCGGTATACAGGCGAAACCGACCCCGGCCTCCGCCGGGGATGGCTCTGCCTTCCAATAGCGATTTGATTTAGACCCGATATTACATATAGTTTCTGTGCTGAATCGCCTCTATATACCCCACCGTTCCTTCTGAAATCTGGGCCGCATTGGCCTCATCCGTATCCAGATGCATGTCCATCCGGTAATCAGGATGAACACGAACCAGCACGTCACCGAATATCAGCTCGCGGATTCCCTTAACCTTTACCATGACCGAATCACGGTCCCGCAGGCCGAGGCTCAGAGCTTCTTCCGGCGACATGTGGATATGCCGCTTGGCGCAAATAACCCCTTTGGTTAATTTAACGGTGCCCGCAGTGCCTTCAATGATGACACCCGGCGTCCCCTCTATATCTCCCGAATCGCGAATCGGCGCGTCAATGCCTAGTTTGAATTGTTCCGTGCGCGATATTTCCACCTGCGATTCCTTGCGCGCCGGCCCCAGAATTCGCACCCGGTCAATGCGCCCTTTCGGTCCGATGAGATTCACGGCTTCGTTGGCCGCAAACTGTCCGGGCTGGCTCAGTTCCGAACGCGGCGTCATGATTTTGCCTGCGCCGAAGAGTATCTCGAAGTGTTCCTGGCTGAGATGGACATGGTGAGCCGATGTGGATAGAGGTATCGGACGGGAACTCAGCTTCTTAATATCATCTTTGGTACGGACGCGTCCTAAAGCATGAATACATTCGCGGGCAATCATCTTTTCTTCATCGGCAGGTATTACCAGAATTCTGACTTTGGCGCCGGGCTCGGAAATATCGCTAATCTGGCCGCGTCTGGCCTGAGTCCTTCTGTTAATGTCGTCGAAAACATTAATGCCGAATGATTCCAGCCCCTGGCAGATACGGGCTCGGATTTCCGCGGAATTTTCACCGATGCCGCCGGTGAAAATCAGTGCATCGAGACCGCCCAGAGCTGCAACATAGGAACCGATGTATTTCCGGGCGCGGTAACAGAAGGTGCTGATGGCGTTTTCGCACCGGACATCTCCGGCTTCCGCCGCAGCCAAAATTGTCCGCATATCGTTGCTTTTGCCGGTTATTCCCATTAAGCCGCTTTTTTTATTGAGCAGCTGGTCAACTTCCTCGACGCTCATCTTGCGATGCCGCATCAATTGCAGAATAACACCGGGATCAATATCACCCGCCCTTGTTCCCATGACCAGGCCCTCGAGCGGCGTCATCCCCATGCTGGTATCAACACTTTTGCCGTGATTAATCGCACAAACGGAAGCGCCGCTGCCCAGATGGCAGGAAATAATCCGGAGATCTCCCAGCGGGCGTTTCAAAAAAGTCGCCGCGGAGAGCGCGACATACTTGTGGTTGGTGCCGTGAAAACCGTAACGGCGGATTTTTTCTTCTTCGCATATCTGGTATGGCAGCGCGTAGGTGTAAGCATTTTCCGGCATGGCCGTATGAAAAGAAGTATCGAAAACCGCGACCTGGGGCGCCTGCGGAATCAGCTTCTGCATCAGTTCAATACCTTCCATATTGTAGGGATTGTGCAGCGGCGCCAGCGCAAAGAGATCCTTAATCGCGGCGGCAACTTCATCGTTTATCAAGATGGAATTGGGAAACTTATCACCGCCGTGAACAACACGATGGCCGACGGCCTTGATCTCGTTTAAATCTTTCAATCCCGTGTAAGCCATATCGGTAACAGTGTCCACCATCCGGGTAAACGCGTCTTCCACGCGCATGACATCCTTAACCGCCAGTTCCTTTTTGGCATCCGGTGTGCGGATAACATAGGAGGCGTCACCGGAACCGATTTTTTCAATCAGGCCCTCGACTACCGGCGCCGGTTTATTCGTGTCGAACAAAGTATATTTGAGAGAAGAACTGCCGCAATTCACGGTCAGTATTTTCATCGGTTCGGAAACGGAAGTGAAGTTTAAATCGTAAGGGTCGGCATTTTCCTTGTGGGCATTTTTGAGCCGCTCCTGAGCGTCATCCTGCTGATTGCGCAGCATTCTTTTGGTAACCAGGCGTGTAAACTTCCCCAGTGTCTGGGGATTGCCGGCGATAATCCGGGAAAAAATCTCTCGCGGGATACGCAGCAGCTTCACGGACCTGCTGGCAACCACATCCAGCACCGCAGGCTCGCCGGTCAACAGGGACATTTCACCGAAGATTTGCGCCCTCTCCAGGGAAGCTATGGAACGCCGGCTGCCGTCATCTTCCGTCAGCAGAACTTCCACCTCGCCGTCGTAAACCATCCAGAGCCAGCGCCCCAGTTCGCCGCGCCTGATAATTGTATCATCGTCTTTAAATTCCAGCATCTGGGCATTTTCCGCCAGAAGCTCAATTTCCTCATCACGCAAATCGGCAAGTATTTCTATGCCTTTGATAAATCTGGAAAGTTCCATATCGCGACATCCTTTCATCCCGTGATTTTGCGGCCGCCGGAAAAATCAGTTTTCGTTAGACTTCATACATAATTTCCTCGCTGATTGTAAACAAATATATATATAGCGCAAAAAAGTATTTTACAATGACTTATTGCCGAAACGCTCATCTTTATGTTATGGTTTTTAAAATTGCATTTTATAAAAAATGCATGCTTCTTCCGCCGGCAGGCAGGATATCAGCATAAAAAAAGCCGGCGCAAAATCAGCGTTATCTTTGAGTGATCGAAAGGATAATCCCGGCGAAGCACGGGAGAGGTGCCAGACGATGAAAAACCCCGGCTGTTGCGGGTTCCTGCCATCCAAGAAAAGGAGATAGAAAGTATGCCGAAAATTAAATGCCAGAACAAAAACATCTATTATGAAATTCATGGCGAAGGTGAACCGCTGCTGATTGTCAACGGCATCATGATGAGCACGGCCAGCTGGCTGCCCTTTAAAGATGTTCTGACCAGCAGATACAAACTAGTGCTGTTCGATCTGGTTGATCAGGGACAATCCGATAAAATGGCGGGCGAACCTTTTTATACGCAGGATTATCATGTCCAGACGATTAAGGAATTGATAGAAAAACTGAATCTGGGCAAGATCCATTTGTTCGGCATATCTTACGGAGGCGAAGTCGCCATCAAATTTGCGCTCGCGCATGAAGAGATGATTCACTCTTTGATTTTATCCAATACGCCCTTCAAAACCACCGGCATGCTCAGATACATTGCCAAAAGATGGGAGGCGGTATTTAAAACATATGACGGTATTGCTTTTTTTCAGGAAGTCAATCAGCTGATTTATGCCGAAAAATTCTACGATGATAACGCCGCCTGGCTGGAAGAAAGAGCGCAATTTTTCAATAAAGCTCTGCCTCCGGAATGGTATGATGGAATGATCAGGCTTCTCCGGAGCGGCGATAATTACGACCCCGAGAACGAATTATCCGCAATCAACACCCGCACGCTTATCATCGGAGGCAATGAAGACAGGATAACGCCCGCTAAATATCAAAAGCAAATAGCCGATAAAATAAAAAATTCCAGTTTGATTATTGTTGACGGCGCCGCCCATGTCCTTCCTTATGAAAAGCCTCATGTTTTTTGCGCGGCAATTCTGGGATTTCTGGAAGTATGCAGGAAGGAAATTAAAACCATGTAAATGATATTTGCATTGTTCCGGTTTTAGCCGATTAAGAAAACAATAAAATTAGATATTTTCCGAAAGAAATCCATACGGTTGTATTTAAGCACATTTACCGGGAAACGAAATTTTTTTGCATTTCGGGGAGTTTGCTGCTCAATGGAAAAAATTACCCTGATCTGAAAACGTATCTGCAGCAGCCCGATTCCTTCACTGATAAAGTTATCACATTTCGGAAAAGCTGCCGCGAAAAAGAAAAAAAGCGCCTCTGGACACCGTTATTTTTTTAACTGATTGGATTTATAAGCATACACTTTCCATAAATTTGGAATATGCCGGGCATTTGCTGAAACTGGCAGATAAAAATATATTAACATTTTACTTGACAAACATGGCTAAATTGCATAGCTTGCGCCTTTAAATTTTTAATTAGTGGTGATTTTATTATGAAAACGTATTTTGCAAAAGCGGAAGCCCCCGGCAGAGAATGGTGTGTCGTGGATGCTTCGGGCCAAGTATTGGGAAGGCTGGCGGCGGAAATAGCTTACCGCCTGCGGGGCAAACATAAAGCGACATATACACCGCATGTTGATACCGGCGATTATATAATTGTTGTCAATGCGGAAAAAATTACGCTGACTGGTAAAAAACTGACAGATAAGATTTATTATTCCTATTCCGGCTATCCGGGAGGTCTGACGGAAACAGCGGCCGGCAAAATGCTTGCAGAAAAACCGGAGAGGTTAATTCGCACTGCCGTTCAGGGAATGCTGCCCAAAACCAATCTGGGACGCCATATGCTTAAAAAACTGAAAGTTTATGCGGGCAACGTTCACCCCCACGAGGCGCAATGTCCGCGGGCTTTGACAGTTTAATTGTTTTTTGATTATTTTTTTGGGAGAAGGTATGACACAGACAGAGCGATATTATGCAACAGGCAAAAGAAAGAGTGCCATCGCCCGCGTTTATATGAAATCGGGCAACGGCAACATTATTGTGAACAAGAAAAATTACGAAGAATATTTTACGCGCCCGAGCTTAAAAATGATTATCCGACAACCACTCGAAATTACAGGGAAAAATGGCCAGTTTGATTTGTATGTCAATGTTTGCGGCGGCGGCAATGCCGGACAGGCCGGAGCGGTAAAACACGGAATTTCCAAGGCTCTTCTGGAGTATGATGCCGCTTTAAGAGGAGTTTTGAAAAAAGCGGGGTTCCTGACAAGAGACGCCCGCGTTAAGGAAAGAAAAAAGTACGGCCAACCGGGAGCAAGGAAACGGTTCCAATTCTCCAAACGTTAACTTCAGCAAGGGGGGCTTCACGCCTCCCTTTTTTTTGGTGATTTATATGATAAAAGCAGCAATATTCGGAGCAAGCGGTTATACGGGGCAGGAGCTGACCAGGCTGCTGCTGGGACATCCGGCAGTGGAACTGACGGCAATTACTTCACGACGTTATGCCGGTGTACCGGTGACGGATGTATTTCCGGCTTATTACGGACTGACCAAACTGAAATATCTCAATGCCAAGCCCTCTGAGATAGCGGGTTTGTGTGATGTTGTCTTTCTTGCTTTGCCGCATGGCGTATCAATGGCGATTGCACCAGAGTTTATCGCGGCGGGGAAAAAAGTGATTGATTTAAGCGCCGATTACCGGCTGCGGGATATCGTTACTTACGAAAAGTGGTATGCCAAACATGTCAGCCCGGAGTTGATTAAAGAGGCAGTTTACGGAATTCCTGAACTATACCGGAATAAAATCAAAGGAGCATCCCTGATTGCCAATCCGGGCTGCTATCCGACGAGCATTATTCTGGCGCTGGCGCCGGCGCTGCAGAGCAAGCTGGTTGATGTGAAAACAATCATTGCCGATTCCGCCTCCGGGGTAAGCGGCGCCGGACGTGATCCGCAGATAGGTTCGCTCTTCTGTGAGGTGGACGGCGGTTTCAAAGCCTATAAGGTGGGCAAACACCGGCACACTCCGGAAATCGAGCAGGAGCTTAATTCACTGGCCGGAACAAGCTTTCCCGTCACATTTACACCTCATTTGCTGCCGGTAAAAAGGGGAATATTGAGCACGATTTACGCAACGCTGCAGCAGGATATCGGCACAGCCGAGCTCTGCCGCGTCTATTCCCAGTTTTACGCGCGGGAAAAATTTGTCCGGGTTTGTCCGGAGGGAGTCTTCCCCAATATTTCATCGGTGTGCGGCTCCAACTGCTGTGATATTGCCGCAACTGTTGATACGAGGACAAAAAGGCTGATAGTAGTTTCGGCCATTGATAATCTGGTTAAAGGCGCTGCCGGACAGGCTGTGCAGAACATGAATATTGTGTGCGGATTGGAAGAACATGCCGGATTGAAAACCGCACCGCTTTACCCCTGAAAATATGCCGCAAAAAATTTATAATACTAAAACCCGCAAAAAGGAACTCTTCCGCCCATCACAGGAAGGCAAAGTGAATATTTACGTCTGCGGCATTACCGCCTATGACATATGTCATGTGGGGCATGCCCGCGCCGCGGTTGTCTTTGACGTGGCCGTGCGCCATTTGCGTTCCCGCGGTTATCGCGTTACGTACGTGAAAAATTTCACTGATATCGACGATAAAATTATTGAACGGGCGAAAAAAGAAGGGGCCGACTGCAGAGACATAGCTGAACGCTTCATCAAAATGCATAATGAAGATATGGCCGCGCTGGGCGTGGCCACTCCCGATATCACACCGAAAGCTACAGAGCACATGGATGAGATGATTGCTTTAATCGGCATCCTGATGGAAAAAGGTTATGCCTATGCCGCAGGCGGTGATGTTTATTTTTCCGTTAATAGCTTTCCTCTTTACGGCGGGCTTTCCGGGCGCAATCTCGATGAGATGATGGCCGGAGCGCGTGTTGATGTCAATGAAAAAAAGAAAAATCCGCTGGATTTTGCCTTATGGAAGGCAAGCAAGGAAGGCGAACCCTGCTGGGAATCGCCCTGGGGAAAAGGACGGCCGGGCTGGCATATCGAATGTTCGGCAATGAGCCGCCGTTATCTGGGAGAAACTTTTGATATCCACGGCGGCGGTGAGGATTTGATTTTTCCTCATCATGAAAATGAAATTGCCCAGTCCCAGGCGGCAACTGGAAAACCGCCGGCCAACTACTGGATGCATAACGGTTTTGTAAAAATAAATTCGGAAAAAATGTCCAAGTCTCTGGGCAATATCTTTCCCATCCGGGACATTATCAAAAATTTTCATCCGGAGATTCTGCGTTTCTTCCTGCTTCAGAGCCATTACCGCAGCCCTGTTGATTATTCCGATACGGCGCTTGGCGAAGCCAGGTCTTCTCTGATTCGCTGCTACACCGTTCTGCGTTTAATTCAACGATTCAGGAATGATTGGGCCGGCACTGCCGCCGCGCTTCCCCCGTCCCCGTCGGCCGGGATGGAATCTTATCTGAATATTTTCCGGGAGCTGGGTGAAAAATTCTCCGCCGCGCTGGACGATGATTTCAACACCGCGCAGGCTCTTGGTTTTGTCTTTGAGGCCGTGCGTCTCACCAACAATATACTGGCCGCGGAAAAAAAGATGCCGCCGCTGGAAAAGATTGCTGTTTTGGAAACCGCGTCGCAATTTTTTTCGCAGGCCGGAGCAGTCCTGGGAATACTTCAGCTTGCACCCGAACAATTCCTGAGCGATGACAGAGAAATAGAAGTGCGCAAGAGAGCGCTCGATGTCACTGCGATTGAAAATTTAATTGCCGAAAGGCAGGCCGCACGCAACGCCAGAAACTGGGCAAGGGCAGATGAAATCCGCCGGGAACTGGCAAAAATTAATATTACTCTTCAGGATTCAGCAGCTTCCACCGAATGGTCGATAGAATAACAACTCCGGCTTCTTCCGGCAAAGCGGTAATCTCTTCGGAAAAACATGGAAAATATTGCGAAAAGTGATATAGTATTTTAATAAACTAACTCTGTAGTGAGGAATTTCATGAATAAAATGTCAAAAAAATGGTTTTTGATAATTCCTGTTATCGTAGCGGCGTTATTTTTTCTATCAACTTACAAAGCGTCGCGCGTTGCCGCTCTGGATAAGAGCATATATAAGGATATCCGGACATTCAGTGAAGTTCTGGATATGGTGAAAAAGAATTATGTTGAGGAAATTGATTCGCAGACCCTGATTAACGGCGCCATCAACGGCATGATTCGTTCGCTCGATCCCCACAGCGCTTTTATGACCGCCGAGGTTTATAAAGAACTGGAAGTGGAAACGCAGGGTCGCTTCGGCGGCATCGGCATCGAAATAACAATTTTGAAGGATGTCCTGACTGTTGTCTCTCCGATTGAAGACACCCCCGCGTTTAATGCCGGAGTTAAATCCGGCGACCAGATTATCAAAATTGAAGGTAAATCCACCAAAGACATTACAATTATGGAGGCTGTCAAGAAATTGCGCGGGCCGAAGGATACCAAAGTCACCATAACAATAATGCGGGAAAACATGCTCAAACCCAGGGACATCATTCTGACCCGAGCGATTATCCAGATTAAGAGTGTCAAATCGAAAATACTCGAAGATAACCTGGGTTATATAAGGATTGCCTCTTTCCACGAGAGAACTTCCAATGATTTGCGCAAAGCGCTCAATGAATTAAGCGGTAAAATCAAACCGATGAAGGGGCTGGTGCTGGATTTGCGAAATGATCCGGGAGGATTACTGATGCAGGCCATCGAAGTATCCGATATGTTCCTTAAGTCGGGAGTCATAGTTTCCACCAGGGGGCGCGCCAAAAACATGGAAACCAAGGCGACGGCCAAAGACGACGGCAATGAATTATCCTGCCCTATTGTTGTTCTGGTGAACGAAGGAACGGCAAGCGCGGCGGAAATATTGGCCGGGGCTCTGCAGGATAACGGGCGGGCGCTGATTGTCGGAGTGCAAACCTTCGGCAAGGCCTCCGTGCAGACAGTCATTCCCATGGAAGATGGTGCGGCGCTGAAACTCACCACCGCGCGTTATTATACACCGAAAGGCCGCTCAATTCAGGCGGAAGGCATCAAACCTGATATCGTTGTCAAATTCGTCAGGCGCTCCGAAAACGGCAACGGCACCGGCTCCGACGAACGCCTGCGGGAAAAAGACCTCAAAGGCCATATTAAACCGGCAAAAGAAGACGGCACTAAAATTGAAGAAACTTCCGGCAAAGGATTAAAGGATGCTTCCGATGCGGATAATGATAATCAGCTTAAAACGGCAATTGATATCCTGAAAAGCTGGGATATCATGAAAAAGAGTATATCCGGCTAACTATCCGCCTGAGGATGAATGATCACGGGTATGAACCCCAAAAACAATCCCGATAATTATCGGAATTGGAAACTTTATCGCGAGCTCGCTGCATGGTATTATACCCTCCGCTGCGCGGGATTGTTAAACTTAACAATCCCGTTGTGCTACGCGCACGGAATTGGAGTTTTACAATAAATCCGCATGAAATCTTTCAAAAAAATATTAACCGGATTGCTGATTGTTCTGATTGTAGCGTCGCTGGCGGCCATTATTTACGTATCTCAATTCGGTTATGAAGATAAAAAGGACACAGTAAAAGCACCGAAGCCGGCAGAGAAAGAAACCGCTGCGCCGCGAGCGGTTTTGCCGCCGGCACCCGGAAAGCAACCGGAAAAAAACATTACCACGTCTCCCCGTTCCGCTGCCAAAAAAGAAAAGGCTGTCATTGCCAAAATTGAAAAATTTCCGGCCGCTTCCGGACAGGTGGCCATTATTGTTGACGATATCGGCCATGATCTGGCGGCGCTCCGGGAACTGCTAAAGATTGACGCCGGCATTACCTTCGCCGTATTACCGCTTTTGCATCATTCCCGCGATGCGGCGGAAATTATCAACAAAGCCGGCCGGGAAGCACTGCTGCACCTGCCGATGGAACCGTCTTCCTATCCCCGGGAAAAACCCGGCAGCGGCGCGCTATTCACGGATATGAATAATAAGGAACTGCTTTACCAGCTGGAAAAGAATCTGGCTTCGGTACCCCACATTTCCGGCGTCAATAATCATATGGGTTCGAAATTCATGGAGGACAAGGAAAGGCTTACTCTCGTTTTCTCCGCTCTCAAGAAAAGAAACTTATTTTTCATTGATTCCCGCACTACCGCGAAAAGCGCGGCTGCGGCCGCTTCCGCAAAAGTCGGTCTGCCCATGGCGTCGCGGCATATTTTTCTTGATAACAGCCGTAATTACAAGGAAATATATCAGATACTAATGGATGCTGCCGCCCGTGCCGAGAAAGGCAACAACCAACCTTTAATCATCATCGGTCATCCTTATCCCGACACTATCCGGGCACTGAGAGATGCGATGAAAGTTTTCCGGGAAAAAAACATTCAGGTGGTTCCCGTATCCCGAGTTTTTCAGGTTAAAACGGAAAAAGGCGATTCCTGAAACGGATGACAGATGAATAATTTTCTGAAAAAAATAACTATATTTCCCGCAGTCCTGGCATTAATGATACCGGTAATTTCCGGCGGTTGCAGTGTTCTTAACGCGCACAGCGGCAGGGGGCAACTGGAAAAACCCGATGCCCGGTCGTCTTATCATTATTCTCTCAGCGTGCTTTTACGTCTGGAGGGACAGATGGATGGGGCGGCGGCGGAATTGGAAAAAGCCATTGACGCTGACCCTGACTCACCCTTTCTTGCCACCGAACTGATTTCTCTTTACAAAGAAACAGGCAACATGGAAAAAGCCATAGCCCTGGGCGAAGAGGCGCTGACGAAAAATCCGGACTATGCCGATCTGCATCTGATTATGGGAGGAATATTCATCAGTGTCCGCGAATATAAAAAGGCGCTGCGCGAATATAACAGAGTGATTGAGCTCGAACCCAAAAATATTGTCGCTCATCTTTACGCGGCAATTATTTACGCCGAAGAAAAAAAGTATGATGACGCGGAAGTTACATTCCGCAAATTGCTGGAGATCGATCCCGACAATGTCATGGGTATTTACTATTACGGCAAAATCCTTTTGGAAATGCAGCGCTTCACAGATGCGGAAAAAATGTATCTCAAGGCAATTTCGCTTAAGCCGTCTTTTGAATCTGCCGTTTTCGATCTTGCCAAACTATACGAAAAGCAAAAGCAACCGGAGAAAGCCATCCGCATCTACCGCAATTTTGTAGAACAGAATCCGGCCCGGATTTCTTATAAAATGAAAATTGCGGAAATACTGCTCCGGGAAAAGAAATATGAAGAAGCGGAAAAAGAATACCTCGAATTATTGAAGTACCTTCCCGGCAATCCGGAAGTGACAGTTTCTCTGGGACTGCTATATTTAGATATGCGCAAGTATGATCAGGCGGTGGCTCAGTTCAGCAGAGTACTGGAAAAAAACGAGGCCAATGACAGAGTTCGCTATTTAATGGCCAGCGCCTATCAGGAAAAGGGCGATAACAGACTGGCGCTGGCGGAATTCCGCAAAATATCAGCACAATCCGAATTATTCGCCAATTCCCGTATTCAGGCGGCGCTGCTGTTGAAAAAAGACGGCCGGAGCGAAGAAGCAATACCATTGCTGGAAGATGCCATCAGAAAAAAGAGTGATCAGGTTCCCCTGTACATCCTTCTGTCTTCCTTATATGAAGAGAAAAAAGACATTTCCTCGGCGGAAAAAGCTTTGCAGGGCGGCATCAGAACACTTCCGAAAAGCGTTGATTTAAATTACAGCCTCGGAGTCCTCTATGAAAAAACAAATCGTTTTCCGGAAAGCATCAGGCAGATGGAGCAGGTATTGAGCATTGATCCGAATAATGCCAATGCGCTGAATTTTATCGGCTACAGTTATGCCGATCGCGGCCTGAACCTGGCGGAAGCGGAAAAGTTGATTATTAAAGCGCTGAATATCAAGCCGGACAGCGGCTACATCATTGACAGTCTGGGTTGGTTGTATTTTCGCCAGGGGAAATATGACAGCGCCGAAAAAAAATTAAAGGAAGCTCTTGCGATATTGCCTGATGATCCCGCAATCATTGAACACCTGGGAGATGTTTATGCCAAAACCGGGCGGATTAAACAGGCGGAAGAAATGTATCGCAAAGCTCTGAAAATAGATTCCCAAAACAATTCCCTGCAAAAGAAACTCGAAGAAATAAAACAGCTGCAAAAATAAATTTTGCTATCGCAGAACCTGAAATGTGCAAAAAACTATTTTTTTCCAGCCGAATATCGTTAATAATTATTTCACTCATTGCCTTTTCCGGTTGCCCGGACAGGCTCTCTGTTGTGCAGGACAAAACGCAGCCGGAGCAAATTCTGGCGGAACTTTCCGGAACAGTTAAAGAAGATGATATACTCAAAAGTATCGTCCAACTGGAGCTGGCCACGGCCGGGGGTGTTTATCCAACCCGCGCTGTCCTGATAGCCAGAAAGCCTTCTTATTTAAGGCTGGAATTGCTGCCCCTGATGGGAACGCCGGATTTTTTTCTGGCTGCAACCCCGCGGAAACTGAGAATTTTACTGGCCGGCAAAGGTGAATATTACCGGGGCGCCCCGACTGCCGAAAACCTGGCTCGTTTCCTGCCGGGAAAATTCAGCCTGGAGGAAATCGTGACCATTTTAACCGGCGGCTTCCCGATAGCCGGCGGACCGGGAACAACGGTCGGCATAAAACCTGATAAAGATTTTCTGCTTGTGGAAATAAAAGGAAAATCCGGATGGATGCAGAAAATATGGATTGATGAACATCATCATCCGACAAAATTCTCCCATTATGATGAACATAATCAGGAAATTTACAATATTCAACATGAATACTATGAAGAAGGCAAACCGCTGGCGGGAAAAATAACCGTCCGGATGGCCGGAGGCCGAACTATGCTGAGCGTTTCCTATTCCGATCCTGAAATAGAGAAGGGAACGGCTGATTTATCTATTTTTGATTTGCCGCCCCCCGCGGGTGTAAAAACAATTTTAATGGATTGAAAAAAGGCGGTAAAAATTTTTCATCAAAAATAAAAAGGGGCTGTTTGCACAGCCCCTTTTTATTTTTTTATTCCGGGACGCTACTTTATTTCCTGCAGTTTTGACCGCGCGATACGCGCCTGATTGGTATTGGGGTAATCCTTGATTACCTGCTGCAGCAGCAGCTTGGAACTGGTCTTATCATTAAGTTTCAGGAAGGAAAGTCCCTGTTTCAATAAGGCATACGATACCTTATTGCCTCCCGGATAATTCTTAATTACCTTTTCATATTCCAGAATGGCTTTTTCATAATTCTTTTCAAAGAAGTAGCATTCGCCAATCCAGAACTGAGCGTTGTCCGAATATTCGGTTTCCGGATAAACAGCCAGAAAATTCTGAAACTCGGTACGCGCCTTCCCATAGTTACCTTCTTTAAAAATCTGGTAGGCCATGGAATACATCGCTTCTTTTTCCAGCTTCTTTCCCGGTTCCTTGGCAGGAGGAGCGGTTACCGCTGCTACTGATGCTGCTGCTTTAGCCGCAACATCACTCCGGCTTTCGCTCCGGCCGCCGATTTCCAGGAAATTTTCAATAAAATTTATTCTCAGGACAATGTCATCCAGTTTGTCCTTATATTCGTCCTCTTTCTTTTTATTGCCGGCTATCTCCTTTTTCAGGGCATCAATCTGGCCGCGCAGCTGCTGAATATTATCCCGCAAATCAGCAATATCCGCCGCCGTGTTGGCACTGCCCTTTCTTGTTGATGAAAGAACCTCTGTGTTTTTGGTAACATCTTTTTTCAAGGCCGCCACATCGGCATCAACTCTGGCGAGATTTGTTTCCATTGCCTGGCTTAACTGCAATTTAGCATCTCTCAAATCGTCAGTCGTGGCGCAGCCTGCTGCCGACAATATAAACACCAGCAAAGCAAGAGGAAGAAAACTTTTCACGGCAAATCCCCTTCTTTTGTCGTTTTATTTCTGGGGATTTACCACAAAAGAAGCACGGCGGTTCTTTGCCCAGGCCGCTTCATCATGACCACTGGCAATCGGATGTTCTTCGCCGTAGCTGATAGTCTTCATCGTGGCAGCGCTGACACCCAGATTGGTAAGATACTTCTTTGTTTCCTGGGCGCGTCTTTCACCGAGAGCCATGTTATATTCGGCGGTGCCTCTTTCATCACAATGCCCTTCAATAACTATTTTGTTATTGCCGCTGAGGAATATTTCAGCATTGGCTTTGAGAACTTCGCGGGCATCCGGACGGATGTTGGATTTATCAAAATCAAAATAAATATCTTTGACGTTATCGGCTCTGGATGCAGCAGCCCGTTTTTCTGACTCCATGCGCTCTCTTTCCGCCCTTTCTCTTGCTTCTCTTTCGGCTTTTTCCCTTGCCAGGCGTTCGGCGTCTTCTTTTGCCGTATCCTTTGCCGCAGTTTGCGACGAAACGGTTTGATCCTCGGCCGCACCTTCTTTAACTACCGATTTTTTTTCTGCACAACCTGACAGAAAAACCAAACACATTACAAGAACTGCAAAAATTCCCACTATAAATATTTTTCTCTTCATTATGAAACTCCTTTCTTGATTGGATAATATTTTTTAATATTGGCAGAACTTAACCACATTAACTTTCCCTTCGTCAACAAAAAAACGCCGGCATATCCCGGGTGACGCTCTGCAGCCGCGCTGTTTTTCAATATCTCTATCAAATTCACTATTTATCATCCGGAAAAAATATACGCCAAAATAAAATAAATTACAACAACTTTATCTGTTTTTTCGTGATACCGGTTACTTAAAACGCTTCGACCACACAGGCATCACCACTTTATCATTGTTTTCATAAAGAACTCTCATATTAAGGCCGTTGGCATTCATAATGGAAATTCTCCCGCCGGAATTAATCCGGGAGCTGAAAGCAATTTGCCTGCCGGAAGGAGACCAGACAGGCGATTCATTATCCGTGGAACTGAAAGTTAATTGCAGCAAATTATTGCCTTCTTCATCAATCGTGAAAATCTGGAATCGGCCGTTGCTTGATCCTTCGTAAGCGATTCTGCCGCCCCGCGGCGACCAGGATGGCGAAGTATTGTAATTGCCTTCATAAGTTATTCTTTTCACATTGCCGCCGTCGGCGTCCATAATATAAATCTGGGGTGATCCCCCCCGATTGGAAACAAAGGCTATTCTGCGGCCGTCGGGCGACCAAGATGGCGAAACATCAATGCCGAAATTGCTGGTCAACCGTTTTAGTTTGAAGCTTTCCAGTTCCATAGCATATATTTCCTCATTGCCCTCTTTACTCAGGGTCAAAAGAAGTGATTTACCGTCGGGCGACCATGCTCCGCTTAAATTCAGCCCGCTGAAAGAAGCGATTTTTTTTTCCGTGCCTTTTTGCAGGTCGCGCAGATAAACTTCCGGCCGGCCGTCTCGGAATGAAGTAAAGGACAGAAACCGGCCGTCCGGCGACCAGCGCGGAGCAACCATTATTGAATTATGACCGGTAACTTTTTGCAGGCCGTCGCCGTCATAATTAATCACATAAATATCGCCTTTCGGTCCCTTTTTGGCAACAAAGGCAATTTTCGTATTAAATTCTCCTTCATCGCCGGTCAGCGCCAGCAATATGTCGGAAACAATCCTTTTGGTTACCTCAGTCTGCTCGCTGATTTTTCCCTGGTATCTTTTACCGAGCAGTGTTTCACCGCGAATGACATCATAGAGCCAGGTATCAGCAGATATGGCGTCGCCCGTCTGCTCCAGATTTCCCTTTAATAAATAATCGGCCCCGATAGCCGCCCAATTGGCAAAAATAATATTGCCGCCGGCCACCTCTGCCGCTTTATCTTCCAGATAACTTTTCTTGTTGAGAATATTGAAAAAACCGCTCATCGCCAGATATTTCCTGACTTCATCAGTAAACATTATACCCGTATCGGATGATTTGGCTGTTGCCGGATTTTTCAGATCAAAATCACTGATGGCAATGGGAAAAAGCTGAAACGTCGGAAAATCTATATCAATATAAATTTTTTCCGCGGCGAACGAGATATTAAAAAGCGATGAAACTGCTAAGAAAAGAATAATTCCCGGCCATAAACTGTTTTTTTTCATTTATTCAACGTTAACCTTTCTCGTTTCCTTAATTCCTGCGCAGTTCCGCGGAGTGAAATACAAAGCCGATTATAATGCTGTTGTCTCTCATGGCTTCCGGAAATGCAGGGAATTGGCTGACTTTTTTGACAGCTTTGAGAGCGGCATCATCAAAATAGCGGTTGCCGGAGCGTTTTTCAAAATTGACATGATTCGGCATGCCGTCCCTGAATATTGTGACTTCGATAATGGCTTTAATATTTTCCTTCGGCATTAAGGCCGGCGGTATGGAAAAATTCTTTTTCACTATGGCATAGGCGGCCGTTTTATAGGCATTCAATGCAGAGCCGATTTGTGCGCTGCTGTATTTGACGCCGCCCGCCGGAGCTGCATTGGCACCTTGCCTGGCCACAATTGGATTCGGGACGGCAAGCTCCCTTTGCTTAATCGCACTGACTGCTTTTTCAATATTAATTTTACTGTTTTCTTCTTTTTTTACCGGCGTGGCGTTGGTGTCACTGACCTGTTTCTTCAGGATTGCCGTATGCAGCGAATCCTGAGATTGCAGAATATCCCTGGACAGAGAAGCGGCCTGTTTGTCGGGAAGAACAAGATCGGAACCAATCAACTGCACATCATAAATCGCGCCGAAAGTTAAATGGCGTTTACTGGCAGGCAGCGTAAAAAGAATCACACTGATAAGGATCAAATGAATTGCCAGGGAAAGCAAAATCATGTTGGAGATACCGGCATTGCCGCTGTTGCCGCTATCATATGCGTGCTGCATCATTTTCTGGCCTCGGGCGGTTCCGTAATCATGCCCAGTTTATCCACTCCGGCCTTCCTCACTTCAGCCATGACTTCCACAACAAACCCGTAAGGCACATTTCTATCCGCCCGCAGGAAAAGTTCGCGGTCTATTCTGTTGGAAAAGATGGCCTCCAGTTTGGTATTGAGTTCGCCGAGCGGCAGTTTTGTTTTATTAATATAAATTTCCTTGGACTCATTGATGGTCAGGACCAGCTTTTCTTCAGTGACATCAACACTTTTGGATTTCACCCGGGGAAGATTAACGTCTATTCCCATGGAAAGCATCGGAGCCGTCACCATGAAAATAATTAAAAGCACCAGCATAACATCAACCAGGGGCGTGACATTTATTTCCGAAAGAGCTTTTTCCTGATTATTTCGGCGGCGTAAATTGCGCATAATTTATTCTTCCCGTTCGACCAATCTATTTACGGACAAGATACTGTTCCACTATATTGAGAAATTCAGCGGCAAAGTTGTCCATTTCCTGAACCATGGACTTGGCGCGATTTAAAAAATAATTATAAAAAATAACAGCGGGAATCGCCGCGGCAAGGCCTGCGGCCGTGGCGACCAGCGCCTCCGAGATGCCGGGCGCAACCACCGCCAGCGTTGCGGAACCGCGGGCGCCGATGCTCTTAAACGTATCCATGATTCCCCAGACAGTGCCAAAAAGCCCGATAAAGGGGCTCGCCGATCCTGTTGTCGCCAGAAAGCCCAGCGCTCTTTCGAGCTTGGTCATTTCCGAGGAGCACGCTCTGTTTAAAGACCGCTCAATATTATCCAACCCGTTCATTTCTATCGCCGCCGCGTTATTCTCTTCCCCGGCGCGCGGCGCCTGACTGTTCATTTTGTTTAATTTAATCAGTTCCGCATAGCCGACACGGAAAACTTCGGCTGTGGTCGAAAATTCATACTTTTTCGCCGCAGGGTAAACCTCGGAGAATTTGCTGCTGCGCAAATAATCGGAGTTGAATTCATCATTTTCTTTTTTAATTTTACGGTAGTATTTCAATTTAAGGAAAATTATTGCCCAGGAAACAACAGAAAAGAAAAGCAGCAGCAGCAGCACAAACTTGACCATCAGACCGGCATCAAGAATCATGCTCAAAAGGCTGCCGTGAAAATTACCGCCCAAATCTAAAGAGGCAACTTGCGAAATATCCTTCACTTTTTATCTCCTTGTCAGATGAATTGCGTATTGCGATGTAAGCTAAAGGAAAAAAAGTTTGTTGTCAACGATTTTTAACTGTTTTTGCCTCCGCGGCTGCCCCGTAAAGCCTTCCCGGGAAACGGCTATTACAAAGCGAAGACAGGCGTATTCATTACTTGAATAACAGGCTCACCCTGATTAGTCCGTCCGGCAACGGTTCTTTGCTCATCCCCAGTTTTTCACAAAGCTTCTGCATTTTGATATTACCGGCTTCAATGTAACCGAAAAATTCGGACAGATTCTTTTCTCCGGCAATGCCGATGAGATAATCAAGCAGCTTATAGGCAAGCCCCCTGCCCTGATACTTATCATGAACAATGACGGCAAACTCACACTTTTCCAGATCACCTTCCAGCGCGAAACTGCCGATGCCGATAATCTTTCTTTTGTTGTTTTCCCGTATTTCGGCGACGATGGCCATCTCCCGTTCATAATCAATATTGCAGGAACGAACATGCATCATATGGGAAATATTTTTAATTGTCTGGTAATATCTGCCCCGCAATGTTTCTTCCGAAATTTCCGTCAGCATATCATGTTCCAGCGGTTCGTCTTCCGGTTTGATCGGTCTTAACAGCACATCGGTTCCATCGGCGGAGCGCCAGTTGCTGACATAACGCACCGGATACGGCGTAATCACCAAATGCGGATATTGGGCTGATTCCTCAAGGCAGCCTTTATCCATGATTATCTTGGCATCCAGGGCAACTGCCTTGCCGTTGACGATGCCCAGCGGATTGATATCCATTTCCTGTATTTCCGGGAAATCCATCACCAGATTGGAAAAGCTGACAATAATTTCCTCCAGTTGCCGCAAATCCGCGGGCGGTTTGCCGCGGTACCCCTGCAGCAATTGATATACCCTGGTATCTTCAATCAGACGGCGGGCCAGCGTCTGGTTGAGCGGCGGCAGCGCCAGGGAAAAATCCTGGAATACTTCCACACCGATGCCTCCTCTGCCGAACATGATTACGGAACCGAAGCTTTTGTCTTTTTTTGCACCCAGGATCAATTCGTAATCAATCATTTCAACCATTTTCTGGACGATAACTCCTTTGATTGTCGCCTGCGGCGCCCGGAGCCGCACTCGTTGAAAGATTTTCTGATATTCTTCCTTCAACGCATCGGCGGATTTGATTCCTGTGACAATACCTCCGACATCGTGCCGGAAAATGATTTCCGGCGAAGAAATTTTCAGGACAACCGGATAGCCGATTTCATCGGCATAGCGCAGTGCCGCAGCTTCGCTTTCGGCCACATACGATTTGATTGTGGGAATGCCGTAGTTGGAAAGGAACCGCACCGCTTCATCGTCTGTCAGAACCGGCTTTCCCACCCGGCAGATTTTTTTAATCAATGTTTTCAGATTGTTGATCGGCGGCGTCTGATCAACGCTGAGCTCGGAAGGCGTTTCATTCACCAGCAGAATATTTTTCTGGTAATTGTACATATACATATAGGCGCGAATGGCGTCTTCCGAAGTTTCGTAAGCCGGAATATCTTTCCGCAGCAGTATTTCTTTGCCCTGCTTAACCTCATTACCGCCCAGCCACGCCGTCAGCAGCGGCTTGCCCGTCGCCTCGGCGACCGATATCATCGCGGCGGCCAGATCGGCGGAACGTGCGGCATCCTGCGGCGTGTAAATGACAAGAACGCCGTCAACATTAGCGTCGGCAAGACAGGCGTTAAGCGCGCCGATATACCGTTCTACTTCCGCATCGCGCATTACATTAACGGGATTTCCCCGCTTCCAGAAGGGCGGCAGCAGTAAATCAAGTTTTTTTATTGTCGGTGCGGAGAGCTCCGCCAGCCTGCCGCCCGAGGCAAGCAATCTTCCGGCAGCCATCACACCCATTCCCCCGGCATTGGTAATTATCGCCAGATTAGGCCCCCGGGGATGATTTCTGGAACAAAGAACACTGGCCGTGGTGAGAATATCCTTGGGTTCCCAGACCCTGACCATTCCTATCCGGCGAAAAACGGCGTTGGCTACTTCTTCAGCATCGGCCAGCATGCCGGTGTGCGTGTAACATTCTTCGTTATCACTTTTAATTTGCCTGGGTTTAAGCACCACAATCGGCTTACTGCGGGTGAAGGCGCGAGCGGCGCTGACAAAACGCCGCACATTGCCTATTTCGTTTTCCAGATAAATTATTATACTTTTTGTCTGGGAATCGCTGCCCAGAAAATCAATTATGCTGCCGAAATCAACATCCACGGCAGATCCCAGAGAGGCAATCATACTGAATCCGATATGTTCACTGATACCCCAGTCGTAAAGTGTCCGGGGGAAATTGCCCGTATGGGCAATAAAGGCGATATTGCCCGATTCCGGCTGCGTCGAAAGCGTAGTGGCATTAAGGCCGATATTTGTTCGCATAATGCCCAGAGAGCCGGGGCCGACAATACGCATGCCGTAGTTCCTGCCTGCCGTCACTATCTGCCGCTCCAGTTCCCTCCCGCCGGCTCCCGTTTCGCCGAAACCTGATGATACGATAACGACACCATCCACTCCCGCTCTGCCGCATTCTTCGACTACGGCCGGAACTGCCGCCGCCGGTATGACAATAACCGCCAAATCAATGTGTTCACTGATGTCCAAAATACTCGAGTGACAGGGAAGATTATTCAGCGAAGAACGTTTATTGTTGATGGGAAAAAAGTTAATTCCCCTGTTTTGCCGCAAATTGTCAAACAGGGCTTTGCCGAAAGAGCCTTTTTTCTCCGTGGCTCCAATCAGCGCGACCGTCCGGGGATTGAGCATTTTAAAAAGATCACCCATATGTTTCCTTTTGGCGGGATTTTTTCCCTGATTGATTATCGGGAAATTTTATTTGCCTGTCAAACAGGACATTCCATCATCCGGCAGCCGCCGGGCGGCACGGCTTATTTTATCAGGCGTCGTTTCATTTTACGCAAAGCCACAGGAAAAACAACGGCATTGAATAACAGCAGATAACAGATTCCCGCAAATACATCTGCATTGTACTGGCCGAAATTCAAACCCCGCAGCACATTGGTCAAATGCGTCAGCGGCAGCGCCAGCGCCAGATACTGCGCCCACCAGGGCAGGTTTGCCAGGGGAAAAAACGTTCCGCTGAACAGGAACATCGGAGTTATGAATAAAAATACCGGCAGGTTGAAAAGTTCTATTGTTTTGACCGATGCCGTAAAAATCATCCCTGTGGAGCCAAAAGCCATGCCTCCTAAAAAAGCAATAAGAATAATCAGGGGCGCGGCGGTATAATTAAGCAGGCCGAAAAAACCGATAACAATCATCATGATTGTCGTGGCAATCGCCGCTTTCGTCGCTCCCCAGACTATTTCCCCGGTTATTATTTCCGCAACTGTAAGCGGTGTCGCCATCATGGCGTCAAATGTTTTCTGGTAATACATCCGGACAAAAGAGGCAAAAGTATTTTCAAAAAAAGAGTTGTTCATGATGTTGACGGCAATGAGCGCCGGAGCGATAAAACTCACATATGATACCTCCATATCCCCGTAGCGGACCGAACCGATCAAACCGGAAAAGCCGATACCGAAAGCGGCCAGATAAAAAAGCGGCTCCAAAAGCGGCGGCATGAAGTTTATTTTCCAGCTTTCCCTGTAAACAGTCAGGTTCCTCTGCCAGACAGCGATGAACCTGCCGGTGATGTCAATTTTCATTCTTTCAGCTCTCTGCCTGTTAATTTCAGAAACACATCTTCCAGCGTGGCGGAACGAAGAAGACTGTTTTCCTCAGGAAACTTAAGATCAATCTCCCGATAAATTTCATGGCTGTTTTGCGCGTAAATAATCAGCCGGTGGCCCAGGTCTTCACAGCGCCAGTTATTCTCCCGCACAAAAACGGCAATCCCTTCCGAACGCTCGGCAATTTCTATGATGTGGCTGCCGATATATTCGCTGATTAAAGACCGCGGCGAACCCTGTGCCAGTATTTTGCCTTTATCCATAATCAGGAGAGAATCGCACAGGCGCGCCGCCTCATCCATGTAATGGGTAGTCAGCAGAATAGTCATGCCCTGCGCTTTCAGCCTTTCTATCCTTTCCCAGACCTGATGGCGGGATTGTGGATCAAGGCCGGTTGTCGGTTCATCAAGAATCAGCAGATCCGGTTTATTAATCAGCGCGCGGGCAATGACGAGCCGGCGCACCATGCCGCCGGAAAGTTCAGCCACCCGGGCTTGCTTCTTTTGTTCCAAAGCCAGAAATTGCAGCATCTCCAGCGCCCTTTTTCCGGCGGTGTCTGCCGGAATGTTAAAATAACGGGCAAACACTGCAAAATTTTGCAGCACAGTCAGGTCGGGATCAAGAGTGTTTTCCTGCTGGCAAACACCGATTCGTGATTTGATTTCTCTGGCCTTTGTTTTGATGTCCATTCCGAAAACTTTCAGGCTGCCGCTGCTTAAAGGGGAAAACCCGTAAATCATTTTGATAGTGGTTGTCTTACCGGCGCCGTTGGGGCCCAGAATGCCAAAACAGCTGCCCGGCAAAATATGAAATGAAACATCGTTGACGGCTGTAAAAGCTCCGAAATATTTTTTTAAATTTTCCGCGACAATAACTTCCGTACCCATGCCGGCATCTCTTTTTCGATAAGATGGTATTAGTTTCTCACAAAAAATTGTTTTTTAACTTATGTTAACCATAAACTCATTGTCAACAAAAAGAAATTTGCATAAACTGTTTGACCAAACAGAACTATTTTATTATATTTAACAAAATATTCGCTTCTTCACGAAATATTCATCAGGGAAAGGTTAAAAACAAATTCATGGCTAATCAGCAATTTTTGAAACCGGGTAAGAAGATTGATATTATTTTCGAAAATGAAATTTTGCAGAAGAATGCCCATTATCTCAAAGCGGTAATTTATGATTATGAAGGAACAAAAATAATTATTTCCCAGACGTCCCCCGCATTAAATAAAAATTTCATCAACCGAAAAATCCTCATTACTTTTCTCGTAAATAACGATGGACGCCTGACAAGATTCGGTTTTTCCGCTGTGTTTATTGATCTGATTAAGGATTACGAAATTGCCTCGAAAAAAAAGGTGGAAGCACTGATAATGCAGCAGAAGGAAGAAGCGGGGCCGCTGGATTTTCGCATGTATTTCCGCGTCAAACCGCCACAGGGCAGCGACTTGAGCCTCTTCTACAATGAAGAAAAATTCAATCTGCTGGATATATCGCTGGGAGGGGCAAAATTCACCCATAATAAAAAACAGTTATTCAGGCCCGCCGACTCTATTGACTTGACATTAATCATCGGCGGGGCGACTTTTGATCTTAAAACTAAAGTGCGCGAGGTGTGGGATCCCGATGAAACCGGTTTTTCCGGCACCAACCTTCAGTATGTTAGCGTGGAGTTTACTGATATCAACCGGCAGATGGAAGCTCTGCTGGGTAGGGCAATCCTGACAATAGAAAGAGAGCTGCTCAGCGAGGGCAAACTCTAGTCAGGCAACAGAATATTTCAATGGAATCAACTGTAATAAAACAATTTAAAAGGAGGTTTCAGTAATGGGAAAATCTAAAGATGTAAAAAAGGATACCAAGAAAAAACCGGCAAAGACCGCCAAAGAAAAAAAAGAAGCAAAAAAATTGAAAAAAGCCGGCAAGACGATTTAGCCGGAAAATTTTTCCTGTCAGTTTTTACTTATAACTTTAATTCATGGTTGCAGATGAAACAGAGCTTCTGATTCTTTTGTCAGCCGCCATCATTTCCAGTATTGCCTTTCCCCTGATTGCGGAAACAATGCCGGAGAGGGATATGGCGTTGTTCGACAGGCATTCTTTGCCGGCTCCTGAATTGGCCGGAAAGTTCTTTACCCGCCTGTTTTGCATGACGCGCCAAAGGGGAGGGTTGCAATGAAAATCAAATTTCTGGGAGCGGCAAGAACCGTTACCGGGTCCTGTTTTATTGTGGAAACGGCGGACTGCAGGTTTGCCGTAGATTGCGGCATGCATCAGGGCAGCGCGGAAACGGAAAAGCGCAACTGGGATATTGCCGTCTATGATCCCGCTCATATTGATTTTTTTCTGATTACCCATGCCCACATTGATCATTCCGGATTATTGCCCAGGCTGGTGGCGCATGGTTTTCACGGGGCCGTTTATACTACGGAACCGACGGGAGAGCTGCTGAAAATATTACTGCTTGACAGCGCCCACATTCAGGAAGTGGAAGCCGCGTGGAAAAACAAAAAAATGCGGCGCAACGGTAAACGTTCCGATTGTCTGCCGCTTTACACGCAGAAAGATGCCCAGGCTGTTTTCCCTTTAATAAGAACAAATAACTATGAAGAGCAATTTACCCCGGCTGCCGGCGTGCAGGTAAAATTCACGGATGCCGGTCATATTCTGGGATCGGCAATCGCCGAAATATTAATTGAAGAAAACGGACGGAGAACCAAACTGGTTTTTTCCGGCGATATCGGACGTCCGGATCAGCTGTTGATGAAAGACCCCGGCTCGGTCTGCGAAGCCGATTTCCTCTTCCTGGAATCAACCTATGGCAACCGCAATCACAGAGGAGAACAAGACAGTCTGTACGAACTGGCAGAAGCAATAAATTACAGCTACAACAAAGGTGAAAAAGTTATTATTCCGGCTTTTGCCGTGGAGCGGACACAGGAAATTCTTTATTCTTTGCATCTGCTGGCGCAAGAGGGCCGGCTGCCGGGAAACATGCCTGTTTACCTGGACAGTCCGCTGGCCATCCGGGCGACGGAAATATTCCGCCGCTATTCCTCCTGGCTGGACAGCGAAACGCAGTCGCTGTTAAAACAGGGCAGGAATCCTTTTGCGTTACCGCAGCTCAAATTTTCATTAACAACGGAGCAATCAATACAAATTAACGAATCACAGGAACCGGCCATTGTCATTTCCGCAAGCGGCATGGCCGATGCGGGAAGGATCAAACATCATCTGAGACATAATCTCTGGCGGGAAGGATCAAGCATCGTTTTTGTAGGTTTCCAGGCGCAGGGGACAACGGGCCGCAAGATCATCGACGGCGCCAAGAAGATACGCATTTTCAATGAAGATATCGCCGTGAAGGCCAAGATTTACACGATCAACGGCTTTTCCGCTCATGCCGGCCAGAGCCAAATTATTGACTG
>JAKLDS010000017.1 GCA_022703375.1 Deltaproteobacteria bacterium
AATTCTGCTGATAAGCTTTGCCGCGCCTGTTTCCACACTGCGGATTATGGATCAGGATGTGGATATATCCGACAGAAAGATTGCCGCCGGGCTGGCGGCAATTCTTGCCATGTCGCAGGCAAACGCTACTTTTCCCCTGGCTGTCTTTGGTCTGAATCTTCCTTTTACCATGCTGACTTCCCTTGTGGGCGGGTTGCTCGCTAGTTTTTTAACGTATAAAATATTCGCCCGCCATCTGGTAGACAGTGTCGAAAAAAGTGCCGCTGTCGAAATAAAAAAGGAAGAGGATAAGGGAAAAACCGTTCAGATTATTATGACTGGTGCGGAAGAGGGATTTCAACTGGTGCTGAAAGCCGTTCCGCTGTTTGTTCTGGCCGTGTTTTTGGTGAATATTTTAAAAACCGCCGGCGCAATAGCTCTTTTAGAAAAAATATTTGCTCCGGTTCTTTCTCTGGCAGGAATATCCGGCGCGGCAGTATTGTCAATCGTGACCAAGTATATTGCCGGTGGAACGGCAATGATGGGCGCGACAATTCCCCTTATTCAGGAAAAGGCTATGACTGCGGTTGAACTCAATAAGATCGCGGGCTTTACTATTAATCCGCTTGATGCCGTGGGAGTTGCCGTTTTGGCGGCCTCAGGCAAGCGAATTGCAGCATTTGTCATGCCTGCCGTTAAAGGAGCTCTGATTGCAGTTTTGTTTAGAGGAATAATCCACCTTATTGTTTTCTGATTTATTAGAGAGGCTCCAATTCCGCTAATAGCGGAATTGCTTCATGGTATATACCTGTAATTTGTTTTCGCGCAAGCTGCCTCAGCACAATGCTTAGTCCAGCTGATGATTACCGGGCGAATGCTTTAAATTACGGTGGCTGTTCATTATCCTGTATTTTTTACCCCAAGGTCTGACATGCTTTCCCATTTGAATAAAAAAGATAAAAGAAATTATTTACTGATTCTCGTCGGGACCGCATTTCATTTTGGTTCCATTTCTTATATGTTTCTGTTGCCGCGGTTCATCAGACATATCGGCGGCAATGAAAACCATATCGGTTTCATCTTTGGCATAGCAATTATTCCCTCTCTGCTTGTTTCACCTTTAGGCGGCTATCTTTCCGATAAGATGTCGGGGAAAAAACTGGCAATAATGGGTTCAGCCATTACGATTTTAAGCACGCTGTCATTTCTTTTTGTCAGTGATCTGTCGCAACTTATATACATTTTGCGAATATTACAGGGTTCAGGGCACGCTTTGTTTTTTGCAGTTGTTTTCAGTATCCTTTCACATATCATTCCGGAAAAGAACAGGGCGGAAGGAATCGCCTATTTTGCCGTGTGCGCCCAAATAGGTAATTCCATTGGCGCTTTTCTTGCCGAACAAATCATCAACAACCTCGGCTACAATTGCTATTTTATCGGTTCATTCGCCATGGGATTAATGACTATCGGTATGCTGAGTTTGGTGGCAGTTTCCCGTCAGGAAAGTGATGCGGGCATACCGGCGGAAGAAACAAAAATAACTGCAGAGAACGATGGCTACTTTAGTGCGATACTAAAAAGGAATTATGTCAGCGGTTTTTTATTGATCCTAGTCCTCGGAGGCGGATATGGAACAGTTATCCAATTTGTCACTCCCTATCTTGATTATCTTTACAGATCATCCCTGTCAGTGCAACAAATCCCCGCCTCTCTTTTTATTCCTCCGGCGCTGATTACAGTGGCAATTTCCCGGCTGCTCTTATCAAAAATCACCGATCACTGGGGCAGAAATAAAATAATATTGGCAAATTTTCCTTTATTTGCTCTGACGATATTTTTTATTACAATAATCCGCAGTGAATATGCGGCGCTGGCAACAGCCATTTTTTTTGGTCTCAGCTATGGATTTCTTTTTCCGGCGCTCAATGCCGTAATATTGAGCAGGGCGGAAGTGCGTCACCGGGGTAAGATTGCGGGTATTCTGGTAATGCTTTTTGATTCCTCTTTTTACGGATTTGCTTTTATTATGGGGCCGCTGGCTTATCGTATCGGCTATTTCAAGATGTTCTATGTTCTGGCGGCAATAATGCTGGCCGGTTTATTGATTTATATTATCATCGAAAAAGTAAAAAATTCTCCGGCAAGGAATAGTAATTAAGATTGGAATTAATAAGGCATTGGAAACAAAAACAGCCCATTTTCGGTCATGGGCTGTTTAAAATGTATAATTGAAATGTTGCTGGCGAGGCCAATCAACTATTTAATACAGACGCGGCGGACCTGTTTGAAATCAGTAAAACCCTTGAGCGATTTAATTATTCCGTCCTGCAAAAGAGTGGTCATACCTTCTTTTATTGCCTGCTCACGCAGAACTTCAACAGAGGCGTGTTTCTGGACAAGCCTTTTAATATCGTCAGTACCGACGAGCAGTTCATGAATGCCCATTCTTCCCTTGTAGCCGGTTTTGTCGCAGGCATCACAGCCTTTCGGACGGGAGAGCATGAGATTGTCGTTGTAAGGAATGTTGAGTTTGGCAAACATTTCCGGACCATAGCTTTCCACTATTTCATTGTATTCTTCCTGCGTCGGATGATACTGCTCCTTGCATTTTTTGCACAGGGTGCGCACCAGTCGTTGGGCAAGTATCGCCAGGAGGGCGTCGGCAAAGTTTAAGGGATCAATACCCATATCCAGTAAGCGGGTAATTGTTTCGGGCGCGCTGTTGGTATGCAGTGTGCTGAAAACAAGGTGACCGGTGAGAGAAGCCTCGACGCCAGTTTTGGCGGTTTCAAAATCGCGCATTTCACCAACCATAATGACGTCGGGATCAGCGCGCAGGAAGGAACGCATGGCGGCGGCGAAATCAAAACCGATTTTTGACTGTACCTGCACCTGACGCAATCCGTACTGAGTTATTTCAACGGGGTCTTCGGCCGTCCATATTTTTCTGTCCGGTTTATTGATATGTCCTAAAGCGGCATGCAGGGTAGTTGTTTTACCGGATCCTGTGGGTCCCACAACCAGAATCATACCATAAGGTTTGGTAATGGCGCCGATAAGTTCTCGTAAATTGCGCTCTTCTATCCCCATGTTTGTCAGCGGCAATGTTTCGCCGCCTTTGGCCAGAATACGCATGACAACGTCTTCCACGGCGCCCTGCGTGGGAATTGTCGCCACACGCAACTCAATTTCATCGCCCGTCGAGCGGCGGAATTTTATTTTACCATCCTGCGGCAGCCTTTTTACCGTGATATCCAGATTGCACATAATCTTGATACGGGAAATCAGAGCCGACCGGTAGCTGAACGGCACTGTCTGATAAAGGGCGCAATCGCCATCCACCCGGAAACGGATTTCCACATTTTTCTTGCCGACATTGGGTTCGATGTGAATATCGGAAGCGCGCCGTGTATAGGCATCGTTTATTATTTTATTGACCAGTTGCATGATGACGCTGTCGGATTCGGTAACACCATCGGCGCCTTCTTCTTCTTCCGCAGCAGCGTCCTCATCTTCCATTTTACCCAGCAACTCAGTGAAGGAATGCTCGTCTTCCGGAGAATGATAAAACAAATTAATGTATTTGATTATATCTTCGGGCAGGGCAATGTCATATTTCACCAGCTTGGTTTTCAACAGGCTTTCGATATTATCTCTTTTTAAAATATTATTAGGGTCATCAATAATAACATGAATGTTCCCGTCAATTCTTTCCAGCGGTACCCATAACTCGCGCCGGAGATATTCTTTTTTCAGGTTTCTAATCAGGTCGCCGGGGATGACCGTTTTATCGTTGTAGGTAAGAAAACGACATTTATAAAATTCCTCATAGGCACGACCGATGTCTTCTTTGGATATTTTATATTTGCTCATCAGGAAGGTTTCCATTGTTTCTTTTTTCTCTTTGGATTCCTCCCAGGCGGCCTCCAGCTCTTCTTCTTTAATCATATCGTGGCTGATTAAATAATCGAAACGTGTTTTCCGGCGGCGGGATAAGCGCTGCTGGTTGTAAAAGGCCACGCCCAGCACCTCGGCGATTTCATTGGCCAGGCCTTCTTCTTCATCGGTAAACTTGCCGATGCCGACTTTTCTGTTGAGAATCTGAATGACGCCCATGAGCTGATTATTGTTGAAAATAGGCGCCGCCAGAATCTGCTTTGTCCGGAAACCTGATTTTTTATCCCAACTGTCGTCGAAGGATAGTTCCTTATCAATATTTTTCAGTTCGATTGTATTATAGGGATCGGAAATATTGACTGATTTACCGGTATTGGCGACATAGCCGGCAATGCTTTTGTTGCTTATCGGCACCCGGATTTCATTGAGTTTCGAACCGCCCGCCAGAAACATGGAATAAATTTCATTGCGCGATTTATCCACAACATAGATGGTTATGGAATGAGCGTTAAAAAGATTAAGAATTCCGTCTTTTAAATCAACCAGAATTTGCTTGATGTTCGGCGCCGCGTGAATGCGGTTGGTTATATCCTGCAGAGCCTTGCGAACGCGAAGTTTTTCGTCAATATTTGTTGTTAAAGGTTGGCTTGCCAATTGTCCATTCATCTAGCGACCTCTCCCGAAGATAAAACTGAAAAGTGTATTTATTCTAGCAGGGGTTCACGGCATTGTCAATGCTGCGAATAGAACAGCAAATCAAGTAACTGTGAGTTTTATATCCAATAATTAACCGGCTGTGACTATTTTCGAAAAATCGGCGATTTTATGAAATAAAGCTGATATTTCGGCCAGAAGCGACAGGCGGTTGAACTTAATCTTTTCGTTCTTATCCATGACCATAACGCCGTCAAAAAAGGCGTCAACGGGAGGCCGCAGACGGGCCAGCTCTTTTAATGCCAGATTATAATCATTTCCGGCGATGCCTTCTTCCACCGCTTTTTTAATTATACCGAAGGAGTCGGATAAATTCTTTTCCACATCCGCAATAAAAAGGGTTGGATCAATCCGGGGATTGCCGAAATCCTTCAAAATGTTATCCACGCGTTTGAAAGCGATGGAAACCGGCTCGAATTCCGGATTTTCCCGGAAAGCCTGAAGAGCCTTGATTTTTTCCAGCGACAAAACGACATCGGAGAGGCCTGTTGCCAGGACCGCCTCTACGGTATCATACGCATAACCCTGAGCAATCAACTGATTGGCAAAACGGCCGGCAAAGAATTCCAGCACGTCTTTTTTGATTTCCGGGACGGATTTTTTCAAAACAGACGCCAATCCGTTCAAGCTCTCATCAATGAGAAAATCAAGTGTCAGAGGATAGCGCTTGTCCAGGAGAATATTGATAACGCCCAGCGCCTGCCGGCGCAGCGCGTAGGGATCGGCGGTTCCGCTGGGCGGAAGACCGACACCGAAGAAGCCGGCAATAGAATCAATTTTATCGGCAATGCCGACAATCGCTCCTTCATCTGTCTGCGGCAACTCGCCGCCGGCGGCCGTCGGCAGATAGTGTTCATAAATTGCCCTGGCGATAACCGGATTTTCTCCGGCCAGCAGCGCATACTGACTGCCCATAACCCCCTGCAATTCCGAGAACTCTCCGACCATTTGTGTTTCCAGATCCGCTTTAGCGAGGAGAGCCACGCGGTCAACCGATGCTTTAATGGCCGGATTTATTTTATCCGCAATTATCCGGGCGAGTCCGCGAAAGCGCATAACCTTTTCGTAAGATGTCCCCAATAGCCGGTGAAAAATAACTTTCTTGAGTGCTTCGAGACGCTTTTCCAGCGGCACTTTGCAGTCTTCTGCAAAGAAAAATTGAGCATCCGCCAGACGGGCCTGGAGAACTTTTTCATTACCACGCGCCACTACATCCATATCCCTGGCCTGAGTATTGCTCACCGCAATGAAATAAGGCAGCAGCGAGCCTGCGTCATCAATAACAGGGAAATATTTCTGGTGGGAAATCATGGTAGTGGTCAGCACTTCCTTGGGAACGCGCAGAAACTCCTTGTCGAATCCGCCGCGGATGACAACAGGATATTCCACGATAAACGTTATATTATCCAACAGATCTTCGTTGTAGAATATTTTGCCGCCCACTGCGGCAGCGGCGCTCCTCGCTCCTGCCAGAATGAGTTTCTTTCTTTCCGCGGGATCAACAATGACAAAATTATCCCGCAATTTGCCGAGATAGTCGGTAAAATCCGCAACAGCAAACGGGGCGGGGCTTAAAAAGCGATGGCCGCGCGAACAATCGGAACTTTGCACTGTTTCCAGTTTTACTGGAACAATATCTTTCCCGTACAAAGCAAGCAGCCAGTGGATGGGTCGGGCAAAGCGCGTTTCATAATTCGCCCAGCGCATGGACTTGCGGAAGGAAATTGCCGTGACAAGCTTTGTCAGAGTATCAGGCAGGATAGCCAGCGTCGCTTCACCTTTGATTGTTTTACGGGCCGCCAGATATTCGCCTTTATCGGTTTGTATGGTTTCCAGTTGTGAGAACTCCAGTCCCTGGCCTCTGGCAAAACCCAGCGCCGCTTTGGAAGGATTGCCTTTTTCATCCAGCGCCGCTTTTTTGGCCGGGCCAATTTTTTCCACGCTCTGGTCTTCCTGCTTATCGGCCAGCTCGGCTATATGGAGAACAAGACGGCGCGGCGTGGCCAAAGCCCTGACCCCCGCAAAAGGAATTCTTTTTTCCTGAAGAGATTTTTTGATTATTTCTTCCATGTCGCTGATGGCGCGGGGCAGAAACGCAGCGGGAATTTCTTCCGTGCCTATTTCAAAAAGCAATTCTTTGTTCATTTTATTCTCCCAAATATATTACGAGACGCGTTGGCGAAGTTTTATGCCTTATTTAACAGCGGATACCCCATTGACTCACGCTGTTTGACGTAAAGCTCGGCGCTCAGGCGCGCCAGGTTCCGGACGCGGCCGATATAATTGGTGCGCTCATTGACGCTGATTGCGCCGCGGGCGTTGAGCAGGTTAAAAACATGCGAACATTTCAGGCAGTAATCGTAGGCGGGCAGCACCAGTTTTTTCTCCGCGATGTACAGAGCCTCCTGCTCGTACATGTCGAAAAGTTTTCTCAGCATCTCGATGTCGGCAATTTCAAAATTATAGGTGGAAAATTCCACTTCGCCCTGATGATGAACATCGCCGTATTTTACCTGATTATTCCATTGCAAATCATAAACGCTTTTCACCCCCTGAATGTACGTGGCGATGCGTTCGATGCCGTAAGTAATTTCGGCGCAGACCGGGTGCAGATCGAAGCCGCCGACCTGCTGAAAATAAGTGAATTGGGTAATTTCCATACCGTCGAGCCATACTTCCCATCCCAGTCCCCAGGCGCCCAGTGTCGGCGATTCCCAGTCATCCTCAACAAAACGGATATCGTGATCGAGCGGATCAATGCCGAAACTCTTCAAAGATTCGAGGTAAAGCTCCTGAATGTTGGCGGGAGATGGTTTCATGATTACCTGGTACTGGTAGTAGTGCTGCAGGCGGTTCGGATTTTCCCCGTAACGGCCGTCAGTGGGACGCCGCGACGGCTGAACATAAGCCACATTCCAGGGCTCCGGCCCCAGAGCGCGCAGGCAGGTGGCGGGATGAAAGGTTCCCGCGCCCACTTCCATGTCGTAAGGCTGCTGAATAACGCACCCCTGGGAGTGCCAGTATTTTTCCAGAGCAAAAATCAATTCCTGAAAGGTCACAAATTCCTCCTTATGGTGTACCGCATTCTCTGTCATCCCCTTTAATCTTGGCCACGGCATGTTGCAGGGCCGGCAGGATAACTGCCAGATTTTCTCTGACTGCCTTGGGGCTGCCGGGCAGGTTGATAATGAGGCAGCGGCCGCGGATTCCGGCCACGGCGCGGGAAATCATGGCGAAGGGGGTGACGGCCATGCTGTGAGCGCGCATGGCTTCGGCAAAGCCTGGCACTTCTTTCTCGATTATTTCCAGAGTCGCCTCCGGCGTAACATCGCGCGGACTGACGCCGGTGCCGCCGGTGGTTAAAACAAGATCAAGCTTTTCCTCGTCGGCATATCTGGCCATTGCGGCGGCGAGCGGCTCTATTTCATCGGGAACAATACAGCTCTGACATACCATCAGACCCAGTTCGCTTAGCATGGCGGCAATTGCCGGGCCGCTTCTGTCTTCGCGAATACCCTGCGAACTCCGGTCGCTGACCGTTATTACTCCCGCTCGAATCATGAAATTATTCTTCTTTGTTCTTTTTGAACTCGGCAATAATTTTTTCCGCGATATAAGAAGGAACTTCTTCGTAGTGCGACTCAGTGTACGTGAAGTTTCCTCTGCCGCTGGTCATCGAACGTAAATCGGGAGCGTATTTTAAAATTTCCGCGAGCGGCACCTGCCCCTTGATAATCTGCAGGGAACCGTTGGCGTCCATTCCCATAACACGGCCGCGCCGGCTGTTTAAATCGCCGATAACGTCGCCCATATATTCTTCGGGAATTTCAATGCTGATATTGACAATCGGTTCCAGAAGAATCGGCTGGCAATCCATAACGCCTTTTTGAAAAGCCATGGAGCCCGCAATTTTAAAGGCCATTTCCGAAGAATCCACCGTATGATAAGAACCATCCGTCAGGGATATTTTGAAATCAACCACAGGATAACCGGCCAGCACTCCTTTTGCCGCTGCTTCCACTATGCCCTTTTCCACAGCCGGACGGTATTGGCCGGGGATTACGCCGCCGACGATTTTATCTTCGAATTTGAACCCGGAGCCGCGGGGCAACGGTTCAATATCAATCCAGCAATCGCCGAACTGGCCGCGTCCGCCGGATTGTTTTTTGTATCTGCCCTGAATGTTTGTCTTACCCTTGATTGTTTCCTTATAAGGGATTTTCGGCGTATTGAGATTGACTTCCACGCCGAATTTTCTTTTCATCTTATCAATATTGACTTCAATGTGCACCTGTCCCATGCCGGATAAAATCATTTCCTTCGTTTCCACATTACGGGTGAAAACGATTGTCGGATCTTCTTCCGTCAGACGATGAATGGAGGAGGCAATCTTATCTTCGTCGCCGCGGGTCTTCGGCTCAATGGCAAAGGACATAATCGGCGGGGGCACGGCAACCTTGTCAAAAATAACCGGCGCTTTCTCGAAGCAGAGGGTATCGCCGGTGACGGTTTCCTTGAGTTTGGCAACGACGCCGATATCTCCGGGAATCAGAATGTCAGTCTGTTTTTGTGTCTTTCCTTCCGGTAAAAATATATGACCGAATTTTTCCGTTATTTTTTTCGATGCGTTATAGACGTTGGAATCGGCGCTCAGTTTGCCCGAATAGACGCGGAACATGGTAAGCCTGCCCGCGTAGGGATCGGCAATTGTTTTAAAAACTATGGCGGAGAAAGGCGCATCTTCCAGCGGTTTTCTTTCTTCCGCTTCGCCGGTCTGCGGTTTCTTACCCTGCATTGGTTCGCGGTCGGCAGGTGAGCGCAGCGAACCGACAATCAAATCCAGCAGGGGGGAAATGCCGATATTTTTTATGGCGGAACCGCACAGGACGGGAACAAGAGCGCCCGCTGCGATTCCCTTTTTTAATCCCGTCTTTAATTCTTCCAGCGAAAGCTCGCCGGTTTCCAGGTACTTGTTCATCAGCTCGTCGTCAGCTTCTGCGATGTCCTCAACCATCGTTTCACGGCAGCTTTTGACTTCATCCATCAGGGCGGCGGGTATTTCTGTTGTCCTGGCCGGTCCCTTTCCCTCGGAAGCCAGATAGGCCTTCATGCCGATTAAATCAACAACGCCGGTAAATTTGTCTTCCGCTCCGATGGGCAGGAAAACGGCGGTTGTTTTTTGCTTGAATTTACTTTTGATGCTGGCCAGGGCAGTCTGAAAATTAGCCCGTTCCCGATCCATTCTGTTGACAAAGATGATACGGGGCAGGTTGTATTCGTCGGCGATTTCCCATACTTTCTGTGTTTGAAATTCCACGCCGCCCACCGCGTCAACAACAATTAAAGTATTATCCACAACACTCATGGAACATTTGATATCAAAGGCGAAATTGGAGTCGCCCGGTGTGTCAATAATAGTAATCTTATTTTTATCCCATTCGGTAAAGGTTGCCGCCGAAGTGATGGAGATGCGCCGTTTTTGCTCTTCCGGCTCAAAGTCGAGCGATGATGATCCGTCGTCAACCTTGCCTAAACGCTCGGTTTTGCCGGAAACAAATAAAAGTGATTCGCAAAGAGAGGTCTTACCGGTTCCGCCATGTCCGACTACTGCCAGATTTCTCAGAGATTTTGTTTCATACTTTGCCATGAAAGCTCCTTTCAATATCTCAGTAATATCGCAATACAGCCGTATGTTCGAAGCGCGTTTTTAACTTATCATGAAGGTAAAATCAAGACAATTTTCTGCGGCGGCTGACGACAGATTGTTCAATTTATTCGATGGACAGTCTGCGTTCACCGATAATCATCGGATACAAGGTGGCCGCAAGGCAAAGTAAAAAAGCGAGAGTAAAAGAAATGACGAGCCAGGCCATCTGCCAGAGAGTCAAAGTTCTACCCCGGATGTCGGACATAAATACATAATAGACAGGACCTGCTTCCAGAATGATAACCGCAGCTATCAGGCCGAAACAGAAAAGCATGAAAAGCAGACCGCCGAAGCTGGTGACGGCCTGCGCCGGATTTTCCGACTGGAAATTCGGATAGGATGCGCCCAGGCCGATGGCCAGGGCAACAACGGGCGGAACAAGACAAAACATCGTGACTGCCGACAGGACCATTATGAAAGGTGTAACCGACAAGAGCAGGTTGGAGGCTATGATGAGAATTTCCGCCAGAATAGTGAGAGGCAGGCAATAAAGAAAAAACTTTATCCAGAGAAATGTTCTCAATGACACCGGAGCCGCCTGAACAATCCAGAAAGCCCGCCCTTCCATGCTCACTGCCGGAAAGACAAAACGGGCGGCCAGCGCCGCCAGCACAAAAGCGGCCAAACCCATATTCAGAAAGGAAAATAAATTCTGCAGATAAACTGTCCTGATGGGCGATTTGTCCAGCGGCAGAACGGAGAAATTGTAAAGATAAATGGCAATCAAAGCGGCCATCAAAAAAAGCTGCGGCCATTGCGTGGAATCACGGAAAAAAGTCCTTACTTCCTTGACGGCGAAAGCCCTGGCTGCGCGGGGGAGCAAATTGAATAAACTTTCCCAGCTGAAACCTTTGTAAGAAAAAGGCTTGAAAAGGCGCTGCGGTGTCGTCTGCGCCCGGGAAAAACCCTGAAAATAGGAAACCCGGGCGATAATATCATTGATGAAAATCATCGTAAAAGCAAAGCTGCCGGCGAGCGCAATATGGAAAAGGGAATTTTTTATTTCGCCTTGCAGCGCCGTCCGGAGCGCATCGGTAATCCACGTGGTGGGTAAAAAGGCGAAATCGGCAGTCTGCATGGAGTTCAGATAGAGGACAACGGTGGCGAAGCTGTCGGGATTGACCAGCTGTTCGGGTCTGATCAAACGCAGCGCCAGGACAAGCAGCAGAACCAGAAAAAATCCCAGCATGACAAGAATGGTCCGGATTCTGCCGGCGGGCAGTATGGCGGCGCCCAGCAAAACGACCGCACTGCTGAGCGCTGCGGCGATCACGCACAGGAAAGCAATGGCCAGAAGAACCACTGCATAATATAGAGGCCCGGCATGATAAATCAGGCCGTAGGACAGGAATGCGGGCAGACTGAAGGCCACAACCATCCAGGAGCTGTCGAAGGTGCTGATGAGCCAGCGGGAGAAAAAAACAGTGGCGGCGTCAACAGGCAGTGAATGAATGAACGGCAGATCCTGACTCAAATAAAGATGGGAAAGGCAATTAATAATGTTGCTGAAAATCAGCAAAGCAAAGAAAGTCATTACCACCATGGCCAAAAGCTTCATGGCCAGAATATCGCCGAATTCCTGTACGCTCTGGAAATAGGATAAAACACGGTAAAAAACAACGAAGATGCCTATCCAGAAAACAATTCCCAGAACAGCGAACATCAGAACGCGAATCCAGCTGTTTTTTTTATTGTCCGGTCTCAGGCTGTTGATTGCGGAAAGCAGCCGCGGCCGGATGAGCGAAAAAGCATCCATCATAAGAAAGTGTCTTCCTTTGTTATGGTTAAGAAGACCTCTTCCAGCCTTGCTTCCCCGAGGTTCGCTACATGTTTTAATTCCTGCACGGTACCCTCCGCGAGAAGGGATCCTTTATGAATAACTCCGATGCGATGACACAAATCTTCCGCGATGCTCAGGGTATGGGTAGAAACAAATACGGTGGTGTTTTTTGCCGCCAGCTCCTGCAAAATATCCTTGACCATCCTTACGGCAGCCGGATCCAGTCCGACCATCGGCTCATCAATAATCAATATCTGCGGTTCATGTAAAAGCGCGCAGGCGATAATCAGGCGTTGCTTCATGCCGTGGGAATAGGCCTCGATAATTTCTCCGGACCAATCCCAGAGGGCGAACTGCCGCAGCAACCTTTCCGCCTTTTCGAAAAAAGAATCGGGCTGAACATTGTATAAATCAGCGGAGAAACGGAGAAACTCCATGCCGGTAAGTTTTTCGTAGAGAAACGGGCGGTCGGGGACAAATCCTATTTTCATTTTGGCTGCCGCCGGATCTTTGGCCATATCCACCGATCCGATTAAGACGCTGCCCGCGGTAGGAGCGAGAATGCCGCCCATCATGCGAATTGTGGTAGTCTTGCCGGCGCCGTTGGGGCCGATAAATCCGTAAATTTCCCCGGCCCGGACATGCAGATTGAGCCGGTTTACCGCGATCGTCGTTCCATAGTCCTTGGTCAGCCCCTTGAGTTCAATCATTTTACCTGCTCCAGTATCTCGATGTTTAATTTACCAATCACTCCCAGCAAATCCAGTTGTTCGGCGCCGTCTCCGCGCACCATCCGGATATGGGTGACATCGGCGGGCAACTGATTAAAAACCGTATCGGCGGTAACCCAGCCGTCCAGATAAGCGATATTCCAGGCATGATAATAGAATTTTCCCCGCAAATAAACAACGCCTGTTTCAATCTGTGCCGGAATGCCTGCGGCGCGCAGGAGCGCAGCCGTTAGAACGGCGTGTTCATTGCAATCACCGGCTTTGTTTTTCAGGGTTTCCAGAGCGCTGGGAACGGACAGGACTGGTTTTTTCTCAATGTTACGAAAAACCCACTCGATAATTCTGACAGCTTTTTGCTTCGGTGTATCGGTGGATTGAACAATCTTTCGCAGTTGTGCCGTTATCTCCGGATGGCTGGATTGAATAAGCCCGGTCGGTTTCAGAAAAGCGGCGAAGTTTTCCGGTAAATTGCCGGTTCCGGCCGACTGCGTGTCGAAAGATTCTCTGGTAATGGTCAGGATATCCTTCTGGCGGCTCTGTCTGCCGCCGTGCAGAAAAAGCGGTTGTCGGTCAATGCCGCTGATTTTCACCCGGAGGGCTTTAAGCTGCGCCGGTTCCGCTATCTTAGCGGCGACGGAAATGGCGGCGATTTCCGTGAAATCAATAGCCCCCTCTCTCATTATTCCTGCCCGGGCTTTTTCCGGGCTTGACTTTTCCAGAGACAGACCGATGATTCCTTTTTCCTTCAGGACATCTCCTTCTTTATTCAGCCAGGCGCAATTTTCGGCGCCCATGAAATCGGCGCAGTATTTCTGCGTCATTACGCGTTTTCCCATTATCGGGATGATTTCATCAGCTTTTCTGGCAACCCTGACGGATCGCATTCCCAGAGTCGAGGGATCGAAAATATTAAAGAGGCGGACTTCGTCAACAGACATTTTACCGGAGAAGGCAGCATCGTAAATTCCTCCGCTCAGATGGGGAATTTCTTTAAGCGGAATTTCGTTTTTCTGCAGGGAGCCTTGCTTTCCTGTATAAAGCACCAGTTTATTTTTGGCGACAATACCGCGAACATTAAAACGAAAAAGACTGGATTGCAGTTCAAAGTTAAAGGAAGATATGGTCATGTCCGGATTGAGATCTCCCTCTGTCGTCAGGGAAAGAGCCTGCGTTACGCCCATTGTGTTAATCTGCAGCACGGCTTGTTCTTGGAAATGGAAACCCCCGGCGCGCTCGGTAAAAGTCCTGTGCACATAACCTATCTTGTTTGTTTTCTGGTAGATGCTCATCCAGGTGTCCTGAGGCATTTTGGTGCCCGTTGCCGTAACGGCCGCTGTTGGTTCCGGCCGTTTTTCAAAAAATTCCAGGCGGATCAGCAGCAGGACAATAAAGGTAACCGAGATAAAGATGCCCCAGACAATGCGTCCTTTATTCTTGATCATAAATTATCATCCTTGTCTGCGGCTACACCAAAGACCCGGACACGTCCCGTTCGTCCCTTGATCTGATGTTCTCCCAGATTCCGCAGCTGATAGATGTGCTGCACCTGCCGGGCCAGGTCTTCGGAAATAAGCAGTGTCTCTCCCAGAGGAACGCAGAGGCTCTGGATTCGCGAGGCCAGGTTGACGGTGTCGCCGATGACGGTATAATCCTTGCGCAGGGTGGATCCGATGTTGCCCAGCACCACATCTCCCGTGTGGAGGCTTACGCCGATTTGCGTTGACTGACCGTCGGGCCTCGGAATCAGGCATGCGGCTTCCAGCATGTTGCGGGCGGCCAGCATGGCGTTGACGGTATGATAGGGATCATTCTGGGGAGCGCCGAACACGGCCAAAAGCCCGTCACCGATGAACTTGTTAACCATGCCGCCGTTGCGGCCGATGACGTCGCACATGCTGCCGAAATAACTGTTCAGGTAAGCGACAATCTGTTCGGGATTCACTTTATAGGAAAGATCGGTAAAGCCGCGAATATCGGCGAAGAGCACCGTCACGACGCGGCGTTCCCCCTGCAGGGAAATGCCTTCGCTTAAGACATGCGAGAGGGCTTCCGGGGCTATGTATTCGCCGAAAAGATGGCGAATGCGTTCCTTTTCAATAACCTGCCTGGCTATTCTGCTGATTGTATAACGGGCTACGTGCGCGACAAGCATGGCGACAAGACCCGCGCACAGGATATAGATGCTGTGATTAACGGCGAAAGCAAGGGAAAAGGTCGGTTCATTGACGATATTTTGCGGCAGACCCGGAGAAATTATGAAATACAGGGCCATATATTCGATGGCGCCCAGGCAACCGGCGCTGACGGCCAGACAGTAGGAAAAGCGCAGACCGGAAGCCATCACGGCAATAAAAGTCAGATAAGGGGGTGTTGAAGTGAGAGCGTAGAAACTTCCCATAAAGTGGGCGTCAAGTAAAATCACCAGCGTCGGCAGACTAACTTCGATAGTGACGTTGATGATGCGAATGACAATGATATGCCGGCGGAGCTTTTCCCGCCATCTTAACAGGATAACATGGTAAAGGCCGAAAGCCAGTGAAACTGAAGATATGATCATGCCCAGCGTCGCCTGGAAATTGGCGGTTATTGTCAGGGAAAGAAGGAAGGAAGCTGCGGCGATGGCGATGGCGATTTTAGAAATTAGATGCTCGCTTTCTGCGGCGAGTGCGCTGAATTCCTGAGAAATCAGGCGTAAGGGCGAGGGCTCTGCCTGCTTCAAGAAGGCCTCCTGTTCCGGTCATGATAATAAACACATTTATTCTTGCCTGTTTTTTTAGCAAGGTAAAGAGCCTTGTCGGCTTCCCTGACAACCCTGTCTATCAAGACAGCAGCGCCGGAAGGACTGGGGTAGCAGGAGATGCCGATGGATACGGTGATTCTGATTTTTTTTCTTCTATAAAGGAAAATTGTATTTTCTATCTTTTTTCTGACCTTCTCGGACGCCATTACGGCTCCCGCGGCATCGGTTTCAAACATGGCCACAATAAATTCCTCGCCGCCGTAACTGGCCAGCAAATCGGAAACGCGCAGAGTTTTGCGCAGGATCCGCGCTAATTTTACCAGAACATAGTCGCCGCAGTCGTGGCCATAGGTGTCATTGATGAATTTAAAATCATCAATATCTATCATCATGACAAAAACACGTTTGTCGTATCTTTTGCATTTTTCCACTTCGAGGACGATATGTTCATCAAAATATCTTCTGTTTCTGATGCCGGTCAGGCTGTCGGTAATGCTCAGTTCTTCCAGTCTCTGTTTTTGTTTTTCCAGTTTCCGGTTGGCTTTTTCCAGTTCCCGCAGGGCAATCTGCAAGTCACGGTGCAGAAAGCTGTTTTTAATCGCACCGGATATATGTTCGACGAAAAGACGGATTGTTGCAATATCACCGGCGGAGAAATTGAGATTTCTCCGATAGGCCGACATAATCATTACACCGACCACTTCCTTATCAATGGCCAGGGGCATGACCAATGCGCTTTTAATTCCCCCGGTTTTGATAACGGCTTCCCGGTTGACCCGGCTGGCTATTTTTTCGGGATCAACATTCTCAAAGTACATGTCTTTATTTTGCAGGAAGGCCGAGGCGACGCGCCCGCCTTCCTCAATGTTCAGGGGTATTTTCCGGGTGGCCATTTTTTTGATTTCTTCTTCGGAAAAATTGGGGATGACCAGTTTCAGTGTCAGGAGAAACTCCTTTTTTTCATCCGCCAGCAGGATGGCAAATCCTTCAAAATAAAATATTTTTTTCAGTTCATTGATTGTAACATCGAGAACTTCATCCAGGTCCAGTGAAGAGCTGATTTTTCTGGTGACGACATCAAGCCTTTCCAGAATTTCTCTGCGCTTGCTGGTTTTGTTTTTCCGGTTTGCCGCAGCGGGGTATTTTTTCATCATTTGTGAAATATAGGAAAGTTGCGTTTTTATGTCAATGATAATTGATGTCCCCGGATAAACCGGCTAGCACCGGATTTTGGACTGCTTCGTAAAAAGTTCCGCAGATAAGGAGCGCATGGTTCGCAGTTCGACAAGCTCACTGTGACATGGCTCACCATGACAAGTAATTAGCATCCCAGCTTGTCCTGAGCCCGCCAAAGGGCCGCAATAAGCCTGCCCCGGCGCAGACCGGGGAAGGGCGCGGCGCAACACAGTATCCGGAAACTTTACGAGGTCGTCATAATTATAAAATTGACAGTTATGGTTATTTTTCCTATATATCCCGCTGTTTATATTTAGGGGGCCAATTGATTTACTTAAGAAATGTCAGCTTGTCTTTTCTGGATAAAAAGCTGTTTGAAAATATTAACTGGACAATTCATCCGAAAAGCCGCATCGGCCTCATCGGCGACAACGGAACCGGCAAGACAACGCTGTTGCGGGCTATTCTGGATCAGGTGCATTTGGATACAGGCATCATTGATATTCCCAACAGAAAAAATAAAACCATCGGCTATCTTCCGCAGGATTTAGTGGAACTGGAAGCCGTTAACCTGATTGATTATTTAAAGAATAAAAGCGGCATGGCCGAGTTGGAAAAATCAATCAGGGATTTGGAGGGACAGATATCGGAGACCAGGCCGCCGTCAGTGGAATACAACCGCCTGGCCAGAGCGTATGCCGATGCCACGGCGAATTTCAGTGCGCGGGACGGCTATGCTTTTGAAGCTAATGCCAAACAGGTGCTCAAGGGATTCGGTTTTAAGGAAGAGGATTTCACGAAGAACTGTGCCTTGTTTTCCGGCGGCTGGAAAATGCGGATATTGCTGGCTTCAATACTGCTCGCCCGGCCGGAAATCATGCTGCTGGATGAACCGACCAACCATCTGGACACGGAAAGCATGGAATGGCTGGAGAGTTACCTGAAAGATTATTCCGGAACAATCATTGTCATTTCGCACGACCGTTTCTTTCTGGATAAGATTGTTTCCCAGACAGCCGAGCTGGCCTTCTGTAAAATCAATATTTTCAAGGGGAATTATTCGTTCTATTTAAAACAGAAAGAAAAACGTCTCGCCGCATTAAAGAAGGAACAGGAACTGCAGAAAGCGCAGATAAAAAAAATCGAGACTTTTATCGAGCGCTTTCGCTACAAAGCCACGAAAGCAAGCCAGGTGCAAAGTCGTGTTAAGCTGCTGGAAAAATTTGCGGCCGTCCGGGTTGATGCAGGAAGTAAAAGTGTGGCCATGACATTTCCGGAAGGAAAGAAAAGCGTGCGGGAAGTTGTTAAAGTAGCCGGGCTTTCCCATAATTATGGCAGCAATCAGGTATTCAGCGACGTCAACTTTACGCTTTTTCGCGGCGATAAAGTTGCTTTTGTCGGTCTCAACGGTTCCGGAAAATCCACCTTATCGAGACTGCTTTCCCGGACGGAAGAGCCCGCTGACGGTTTTGTTCATTATGGCGACAATGTGAATATGGCATTTTTTTCTCAGGAAAGCTCGCAGAATTTAAATTACGACAGGACTATCTGGGAAGAAGTAAGCCTGGTTCCTTCCTCAGCCGACGATCAGCAAAGGCGCAATCTGCTGGGATCTTTTCTTTTTTCCGGGGATGATATCTACAAGACGGTATCCGTTCTTTCCGGCGGCGAAAAATCACGCCTGGCTCTTTTGAAATTAATGCTGCTCGACACTAATTTTCTGATTCTGGATGAACCGACCAATCATCTTGATTTGCGGACGAAAGATATCTTTCAGGAAGCGCTGATTAATTATTCAGGAACGGTGGCGATTGTTTCTCATGACCGTTATTTTCTGGATTTGCTGGTCAATAAAATTTTTGAGTTGAAAGACGGTAAAATTCAGGAATACCATGGCAATTACTCCTATTTTATTGAAAAACGCACAGAACTGACGGGAGAACCGACTAAAGCCGGCAAGTCCAATTCTCAGGCGGGTGAGCGGCCGGGCAAAAGCAAAGAGGCCAAAAGGCTGGCCGCGGAAGAAAGAAACAAACTGGCCAGAATCAGAAATGTCTGCAAAAAAGAACTGGCGTCTGTCGAAGAAAAAATTGCCGTTCTGGAAAAAGAAAAATCAGCCGGGGAGGCTGCCTTGTGCAATCCGCAAGTCCACAAAGATTCGGCAAAGGTTATTGCCCTCCACAGAGATTTAAAAAAAATAACGGCGGAACTGGAGCATTCCTACAGCCGCTGGACGGAACTTAGTTTGCAACTAGATGAAATGGCAATGACTTAAAGATTGACAAGGCAACTTAATTATAATATCAAAAAGCCCAACTTAAGGAAGATAAAACTCTTTATGAAACACGACAGTATTATTGCTCAGGAAGGCTATCCCTTTATTGTCTTATCTATCGTTGCTGCCGTTTTTATTGCATTTTTAGGCATCAAGTGGCTGACCATATTATTTGTCCTTATCACTTTTTTCGTTGTCTGGTTTTTTCGCAATCCCGAGAGATTTTTCGCCGAAGAAGAAAAAGTCATTATCGCGCCTGCCGATGGCAGGGTTATTAAAATTGAAGATTTGGCAATAAACGGCACTATTTCCGGAAAATTCAAAAAAATCAGCATCTTCATGAATATTTTCAACGTTCATGTCAACCGCGCTCCCGTCAGCGGGAAAATCGAGGCAATCAACTACCATGAAGGCAAGTTTGTCTCGGCGAATCTGGATAAAGCCTCTAGTGATAATGAACGCAACGAAGTTATGTTTCGCACTGCGGATGGTCGTGTTGTCTGGGCGGTGCAGATTGCCGGTCTGATTGCCAGACGGATTGTCTGCTGGGTTCAGGTGGGCTCGTCTGTCGGCAAGGGGGAACGTTTCGGTTTAATCCGATTTGGCTCAAGAGTGGATGTTTATCTGCCGCCGGATAGTGCAGTTTCCGTAAAAACAGGCCAGAAAGTCAGGGCGGGCGAAACGCCCCTGGGGTATCTGTCATGAATAAGGAACGTGGCTTTCGAAGAATCAAGATAAAAAACGGCATTTATCTGTTGCCGAATCTTTTTACCACGGCCAGTCTGTTTGCCGGTTTTTATTCCATTATTGCTTCGATCCAGGAAAAATTCTTTATTGCCGCGCTGGCCATTATGGCTTCGATTGTTTTTGACGGACTCGATGGCCGCATTGCCCGGATGACCAATACGACAAGTAAATTCGGCGCGGAATACGATTCACTCGCGGATTTAGTAGCCTTTGGCGTGGCGCCGGCGCTGCTGGCTTACCTCTGGACAATGTTTTTTTACGGCAAACTGGGTTGGCTTGCCGGATTTCTGTTTGTGCTCTGCGGTGCATTAAGACTGGCGCGTTACAACATTCAAATCGGCATCATTGAAAGCCGGGTTTTCAACGGCCTGCCTATTCCCGCCGCCGCCGCGGTTGTCGCCGCCACAGTCATATTTTTCGATGAAATGGGAGTGGAAGGGCAATTTCACGAACCATACCTGCTTGTTATTGTCGTGCTGCTGGCACTGCTGATGGTCAGTAACATCAAATATTACAGCGGTAAGGACATGAAGCTGTTCACCCGCATGCCTTTCATGTCTTTTTTAATAGTGGTTGGATTGTTATTGCTGATTGTCCACTCGCCGGAAGTAATGGTTTTTGTAATCATGGTGGCTTACGCCATCCATGGCCCCATCTGGTGGCTGATTAAATTCATCCGGGAAACCAGGGAAAAGAAAAGTGTTCAAGATAAATGATTTTACCGGCCGGCGGATAAAAACAAACTTTTGTTCCGGGTGCTTATGAGAATTACCGGCGGCGAGGCCAGAGGAAGAACTATCAATTTTCCTTCCGGATCAAAAGAAAGGCCGACTTCCGATTTTCTGCGGGAAACGCTTTTTAATCTGCTGGGTACCGTGCAGGAAAAGTCGTTTCTTGATATTTTCGCGGGTTCCGGTAGTGTGGGAATGGAAGCGTTGAGCCGCGGGGCTAAGCAGGCCTTTTTTATCGAAAAAAATAAAAAGATTGCCGCCGTTTTACAGAAGAATGCCAATGAATGCGGCTATGCTTCCCGATGCTCAGTGATGGGGCTGGATGTTGCGGCGGGTTTGCGCAGACTGAGTGACGCCGGCACAACTTTTGACATTGTTTTTGCCGATCCTCCCTATAATCGGGGGCTGGTCGCGCAGACGATAAAATTACTGAGAAAAAACAGTGTTTTTCATGAAAACAGCGTCATTGTAATTCAGCATTCGATAAGGGAAAATATCACATCGCCGGAAGGCGAAATAAATATTATTCGAGATCAGAGAAGATATGGCGATAACGCCCTGACTTTTTTACAAATGGAGCGCTCATGACACAGGATAAATTTGCCAGCAGAGTTGCCGTATATCCCGGTTCCTTTGACCCGATTACCAACGGGCATGTGGATATTATCAAAAGGGGAATCCGGATATTCGACGAAATTATTGTTCTTGTCGCTTACAACGTCAATAAAGAGACGCTGTTTTCCGTGGAAGAACGCATACAGCTGATTCAGGAGAACATGAAAGAAATAAGAGGTGTGAAAGTCGATTGCCACAGCGGTCTGCTGGTTGATTATTTGAAAAGCTCCGGCGCCAGCATTATTCTGCGCGGCATGCGCGCCCTTTCCGATTTTGAATATGAATTCCAGATGGCCCTGATGAACCGCCGCCAGACGAGGGAAATCGAAACAGTCTTTCTCATGAGCGGCTTTAAATGGTTTTATACAAGTTCCAAACTTATTAAAGAAGTCGCCAGTATCGGCGGTTCAGTAAAAGGCCTGGTGCCGGATAATGTCCATCAGCGTTTAATCGAAAAATATAATAATATCAGGAGGTAGTTTGTGAAGTTATCAGCAAGGGCAGCACAGGTGAAGCCGTCGGAAACCCTCGCCATTACCGCCAAGGCCAATGCGCTCAGGGCAGAAGGCCGCGATGTTATCGGCTTTGGCGCCGGAGAGCCGGATTTTGACACTCCCGCCCATATCAAAGCGGCGGCAGCGCAAGCCATCGAAGCCGGTTTTACCAAATATACGCCGGTTGGCGGCACGGATGAACTGAAAGACGCCATTATCGCCAAATTGAAACGCGATAATAATCTGGAATACAAGCGTACGGAAGTTGTCGTCTCCTGCGGCGCCAAACATTCCTTATACAATATCGCTCAGGCTCTGTTGAATGAAGGCGATGAAGTTATTATTCCTGCTCCTTACTGGGTTTCTTATCCCGATATCACAGTGCTGGCGGGAGGAAAGCCTGTCATTTTGCCAACCGCGGAAGCAGACGGCTTCAAAATGAAGCCGGAGCAACTGCGTGCGGCAATTACCGGCCGCACCCGCGCCGTTATTGTCAACAGCCCTTCCAATCCCACAGGAGCAGCTTACTCTCCTGATGAACTCAAAGCTCTTGCCGGGGTACTGGCCGACAAGGATATTATTGTTATTTCCGATGATATTTACGAAAAAATAATTTATGCCGGCTTTTCTTTTGCCAATATTGCGACCGTCGCACCGGAATTGCGGGACAGAACAATTGTTGTTAACGGTGTATCCAAGGCCTACGCGATGACCGGGTGGCGCATCGGTTATGCCGCAGGTTCAGCTGATGTCATCGCTGCAATGGGCAAACTGCAGGGACAGAACACCTCTAATCCGGCTTCCATTTCCCAGAAAGCCGCCGTGGCGGCTCTTAACGGGGATCAGCAGGTGGTGAGCGCCATGGCTGCCGAGTTCAAAAAGAGAAGGGATGTCATTGTCGCGCTGCTCAATGATATCAACGGTGTTAAATGCCTGCTGCCGGAAGGCGCTTTTTATGTGTTTCCCAATGTTTCCGCCCTTTACGGACGCTCTTTTAAAGGTTCAAAAATAAACAATTCGACGGATTTCATCAATTATCTGCTTGATGAAGCCAATGTGGCCATTGTGCCCGGCGCCGCTTTTGGCAGCGACGCGCACATCCGCCTGTCTTACGCGACCTCGATGAAAAATATTGAAGAAGGATTGAAAAGAATCAAAAACGCAATTGCCAGATTGGATTAACGGGAAGGAATAATAATGGGCGGGTTGTTTGGCGTAGTAGCTGAGGAAAATTGTGTCCAGACTTTATTTTATGGTACTGATTATCATTCCCATCTGGGCACGGAAAACGGCGGAATGGCTGTGCTGGGCAATAAAGGTTTTTATAACGCGATTCACAATATTTCCCAGGCGCAGTTCAAATCGCGTTTTGTGGACGGCTACAAGAAAATGGAAGGCTTTGCCGGCATCGGCGCCATTGATGACGAATCGCCGCAGCCCTTGATCATCCGCTCCAAATTCGGTGTTTACGCCGTGGCGGCCACAGGTCTCATTTCCAATAAAGAAAGCCTGACCGCGGAACTGCTTAACGGCGGCGCATCATTCGGCGAAATGGCCGGCGGTGGCGTCAATAATATTGAAATAGTCACCCGCCTGATTAATCGCGCCGATAATATTGTGGAAGGAATCGCCTCCATGCGCGGCGTAATCGAAGGCTCAATTTGCGCGCTGGTTCTGACGGCCGAAGGCCTCTATGCCGCCCGCGATAAACTGGGCAGGTTTCCTCTCGCCCTCGGACGAAAGAAAGACCACAGCATTAAAGCATATGTTGTAGCAACTGAAGCCAGTTCCTTTGAAAATCTGGGATATGAACTTGTGAGGTTTCTCGGTCCCGGAGAAATCGTTCTCATAACGCCGGACGGCGTAAAACAGCTCAAACCCGAAGGCAGCGCCAAGAAAATATGCTCATTTTTGTGGATATATACTGGTTATCCGTCGTCCTCTTATGACGGTATAGGCGTAGAGATTGCGCGCGAACGCTGCGGCCGGTTCCTGGCCAGGCGTGATAACATTGCGGCTGATTTTGTCGCCGGTATTCCTGATTCCGGCGTGGGCCACGCGATAGGTTACGCCATGGAATCGGGCATTCCGTTTCGCCGTCCGCTGGTTAAATACACGCCGGGATACGGACGCAGTTACACGCCGCCTTCCCAGGATATCCGGGACCTTGTCGCCACAATGAAATTGAGCGCGGTCCGCGATGTTATCAGCGGCAACCGCATGATTATCTGCGATGATTCGATTGTCCGGGGCACGCAGCTTAAAAATTATACGGTTAAAAAACTCTGGGATAACGGCGCCCGGGAAATTCATGTGCGGCCGGCCTGTCCGCCTTTGATGTTCCCGTGCATTTATGCCTCCTCGACGCGGACCAACGCCGAACTGGCCTGCCGGAAGGCGATTCGCGCCATTGCCGGCGGTTCCGTTGATAATGTTGAAGAATATCTGGAGACTGATTCCCCCGCTTACGGAAAAATGATTGAATGGATTCGCAAGGATTTGAATGTAACTTCACTGAAGTATCTGGCAATTGACGACATGATTGCCGCGATTGGCCTGCCCGCGGAGCAACTGTGTCTGCATTGCTGGCGGGGCAGACAGTAATTTAAACTAAATCGCGAAAGGATGATTTCCATGCAGGAGAAAATCTCGATTAACAGAAGAAAATCAAGAAGAATAAATCTCGGCGGCGTGCCGATCGGCGGCGATGCTCCGATTACCGTGCAATCAATGACCAACACCGACACCCGCGATGTCAAGGCCACCGTCTCGCAAATAAAGGAACTCGAAGAACTCGGTTGTGAAATCATTCGCGTGGCGGCGCCCGTTGAAGAAGCGGTGGACGCGATTCCGGAAATCAAGAAAAAAATAAAAATACCTTTGATTGCTGATATTCATTTTCACTATCAACTGGCTATCTCCGCCATCGAGAAGGGCGCCGACGGCATTCGGATTAATCCCGGCAATCTGAGCAAAGATAAGATTCGGGAAATTATCAAGGTTGCCAAAGAAAGGGAAACAGTTATTCGCATCGGCGTCAATGCCGGTTCGCTGCAGAAGGATCTGGTGCTGGAATACGGCGGCGTCAATGCGGAAGCCCTTTATATCAGCGCTATGAGAAATATTGAAATTTTTGAAGATATGGGATTTACCGCGCTTAAATTATCGCTGAAATCATCCGATGTTCATACAATGCTTGAGGCCTACCGGGCGATAGCGGCCAAAACCGATTATCCGCTGCACGTCGGCGTTACCGAAGCAGGCACGCTTACGGATGCGGCAATCAAATCAGCGCTGGGCATCGGCATGCTCCTCAATGAAGGTATCGGCGATACCATCCGGGTATCGGTAACCGGCAATCCGGCTCTGGAGATTCCCGTGGCTTATGGAATCCTGCGTTCGCTGAAAATCCGGAAAGTGGGGCCGGAAATTATTTCCTGTCCGACCTGTGGACGCTGCGAAATTGATTTGCTGGATTTGGTTGATAAAGCGCAAAAGGCGCTGGCTTCCCGCAAAGAATATATCAAAGTCGCCCTGATGGGATGTGTTGTCAACGGGCCCGGTGAGGCGGCGGATGCGGATATCGGGATTGCCGGAGGCAAGGGCTTCGGCATGCTTTTCAAGAAGGGTGTTGCGCATAAAAGGGTTGATGAAAAGGATTTCATACCGGTCCTGCTCGAAGAAATAGATTCCATGGATAAGGAGAAGAAACAGTAATGCGTTATTCCCAAATGTTTCTGCCCACCGGCAGGGAAATTCCAGCCGATGCGGAAATCATCAGCCATCAGCTCATGATCAGGGCTGGCCTGATTAGAAAGCTGACCAGCGGCATTTATTCTTATCTGCCTCTGGGCTATCGTGTCATCAGAAATGTGGAGAGGATTATCCGCGAAGAAATGAATAAAGCGGGGGCGCAGGAAGTTCATCTGCCGATGGTGCAGCCCATTGAGCTCTGGCAGGAATCAGGACGCTCTGAACATTACGGGACGCTGCTTTTGAAATTTCTCGACCGCAACAAGCATCAATACTGCCTGGGGCCGACGCATGAGGAAGTAATAACCGATCTGGTGCGCAATGATGTTAAAACGTACCGTCAGCTGCCGCTCAATTTGTATCAGATTCAGACGAAATTCCGCGATGAGCTGCGGCCGCGGTTCGGCCTGATGCGGTGCCGGGAATTCGGAATGAAAGACGCCTACAGCTTCGATGTTGATGAGGCGGGAGCGGAAAAAAGTTATGCCAGGATGTTTGCCGCCTACAAAAATATTTTCCGCCGGTGCGGTTTGCGCTTCCGGCCGGTGGAAGCCGATTCCGGCAGTATCGGGGGAAAATATTCGCATGAATTTTTAGTGATGGCTGATGCGGGTGAAGACGCGATGGTTTTCTGCGATAAATGCGATTATGCCGCCAATCTGGAGAAGGCGGAGGTTGCTGCTCCGGAGAAGAAAAATATCGTTGGGGAGTCTTTCCTTCCCCTGGAAAGTGTTCATACACCGGATGTGCGGACGATTGAGGAAGTCTGTTCATTTTTACAGATACAGCCGCAGCAGATAGTCAAAACACTGATTTTTGCTGCGGACGGCCAGGCCATAGCCGTGTTGATTCGGGGCGATCAGGAAGTGAACGAAATTAAAGTTAAGAACTATCTGGGCGTAAGCGAAATTGCACTCGCCGATGATGATATGATTTTCAAGGCCACCGGCGCGCCGCGTGGCTTTGCCGGAGCGGTAAAAATCAAATGTCGCGTTTTAGCTGATTATTCAGTCATGAATATGATAAATTTTGTCACCGGCGCCAATCAGGAAGATTACCATCTGAAAAATGTCAATATCGGCAGGGATTGTTCAGTGGAATCATTTGCCGATTTGCGGGTAGTGGAAGAAAATGATGTCTGCCCGCGCTGCGGCGGCGCCATTCAATTCGCCCGCGGAATTGAAGTCGGTCATGTATTTAAGCTTGGTACGAAATACAGCAAAGCGATGAAAGCTTTGTATCTGGATCGCGACGGCAGGGAAAAAATCATGATTATGGGCTGCTACGGCATCGGCATCGGCCGGACAGCTGCGGCTTCAGTCGAACAGAATCATGATGAAAACGGCATTATCTGGCCCATGCCGCTGGCGCCTTATCAGGTCATTATTACTCCTGTCAATGTCAACGAACAATCCGTCATGGCGGCGGCGGACAATATCTATCAATCTCTTTCGGCCCTAAATATTGACGTTATTCTGGATGACCGCGACGAAAGGGCTGGTGTGAAATTCAAAGACGCCGACCTTATCGGGATACCTGTAAGAATTACCGTGGGACAGAAGAATCTGGCCTCCGGCAATGTCGAAATACGCATCCGGAAAACAGCGGTAACATCACTTTGTGCCCTGGACAAAGTTGCGGCAGAAGTTCATCAGATAATCAAAGAAGAACTGGATGCGGCATCCGGGCAGGATTAATCAGTTAACGCAGGATAGATCATGATACGCATTACCGATATTCTGGATAATACTCAGTCCTATTTATCTGCGGATGAACTGGAAATGATCCAGAAGGCCTACATCTATTCCGCAACGGTTCATCAGGGTCAGGTGCGCCTGTCCGGCGAACCGTATCTTACCCATCCCATGGAAGTAGCGGGCATTCTGGTCGATTTAAAGCTGGATGCCGCCACCATCATCAGCGGTTTGCTGCACGACACGGTCGAAGATACCCTGGCCACTCTCGAACAGATTGAAAAAGAATTCGGCAAAGACGTTGCGTTTCTCGTTGACGGTTTGACGAAAATCAGCAAGATATCCTTCGCCTCGCAGGAGGAAAGGCAGGCGGAAAACTTTCGCAAGATGATTCTGGCCATGTCCGCTGATATTCGCATTCTGCTGGTGCGGCTGGCCGACCGCATGCATAACATGAGAACTCTGCGCTTTCAGACTCCGGAAAAAAGCGTGTATATCGCCAAAGAAACCATGGATATCTATGCGCCGCTGGCCAACCGTCTCGGCATTAACTGGATGAAGATGGAACTGGAGGACTTGTCTTTTCAGTATATTGCTCCTGACGATTATAACGAGCTTTCCAAACGTGTCGCGAAAACAAATGAATCGCGGCACCGTTATACGGAAGAGGTCAAAAGCATCATCCGTGCGGAAATGAATAAGTTTGCCATTAAAGGCGAAGTGGAGGGACGCGCCAAACATCTTTACGGAATTTATAACAAGATGCGGGAACAGAAAATTGATTTTGACGAAGTTTATGACTTGATTGCTTTTCGCATCATTCTGGATACCGATAAGGATAAGAGCTGCTATGAGGCGCTCAGCATGGTTCATGCTCTCTGGAAGCCGGTTCCCGGAAGGTTCAAGGATTATATTGCAATGCCCAAAGCCAATAATTATCAATCACTGCATACTGCTGTTATCGGTCCTTACGGCGAAAGGGTGGAAATTCAGATCAGGACAAAACCGATGCACGAATGGGCGGAAAAGGGGATTGCCGCCCACTGGCGGTACAAGGAAGGGCGCGCCTACAAGGGTACTGAAGAAAATCAGATAAAAAAACTCAGGGAAGCCCTGGAAACACAGTACGAGATAAAAGATCCGAAGGAGTTCATGTCCAATCTGAAATTGGCGCTGTTTCCCGAGGATGTCTACGTTTTTACGCCTAACGGGGATGTAAAATCTTTTCCCAAAGGAGCCACCCCGCTTGATTTTGCCTACAGCATTCATACTGATGTGGGCAACAAATGTATCGGCGCCAAGGTAAACAGAAACATTGTTCCTCTTAAATATGAGTTGAAAAACGGTGATAGGGTGGAAATCATTACACAGGCCGGCCACCATCCCAGTAAGGATTGGCTGAAATATGTAGTTACGACGAGAGCGATTTCCAAAATCCGCAACTGGATTAATGTTGAAGAAAAGAAAAGCTCTCTGGCCCTGGGGAGGGAACTGCTGGATAAAGAATTTAAAAGGAACAATTTGAAACTCGGTAACCTAATCAAGTCGGGAGAGATAAAGAAAGCGCTGGATGATTTGAAGCAGGCTTCCCTCGACGACCTGATTTCCCAGGTTGGCTTCGGCCGGCTATCGCCGCGGCAGGTAGTAAATCTTTTCCTGGCCGTTGATGAAGAGAAAAAAGAAGAGACGATAACCGAGAAGGCTAAAAAGAAGACGGATCAGACCTCTCCCATGGGTATCTCTCTCACCGGCATTGATGATGTAATGGTTAAATTCGCCAAGTGCTGCAATCCCATACCGGGCGATCAGATAGCCGGATATATTTCACGAGGCCGCGGCATTACGGTGCATGACATCCACTGCCCGCACATCAAAAAAATGGATGGTGAACGGGTTGTTGATGTCCAGTGGAGTGTCCAGGAAAAGAATACCTATCCCGTTCATATCAAGGTTATTTGTGACGACCGCAAGGGTGTATTGACGGAAGTTAGCTCCGTAATTTCTTCGGTAGACATCAATATCAGCCATGCGCAAGTTGATACCAAGGACATGATTGCAACCTGCCATTTTGTCATCGAAGTCAGGGATATCAAACAGCTCAATAAGATAATCTCATCAATTAAACAGCTGAAATTTGTGAAGTCCATTGAAAGAGTCTCCAAATATCAGGCGAGTCAGGAGATATAGCCGGCGGCCTTACACATCATTATAACCGTTCCTGATTCCGGCTTTTGATTGTTGACAAAAAAAGAAAGTCTGCTATAAGCAAGCGCAAAATACTGGCTTTCCACAAGGGGAAAAATGTTACGTAATATAAAAATATTGCTGGCTGTCATCACGATTATTTTAATGGCTCTCGACGCCGCAGCCGCGGGCGGCAGGCAGTTGGTTATTATTGATCCCGCCCACGGGGGAGATGATGCCGGAGTGAAAATAACCGATAAACTGGGTGAAAAAGAAATTACGCTGGCGATTGCCCTTGCCCTGCAGAAAGAACTGGGCAAGGATGGAAAAATCGAAGTTATCCTGACCCGGGATTCAGACAGTAATGTCAGTATTGAAGAGCGAAAAAAAAAGGTGGAAAAAGCGAAACCGGATATGTTCCTGAGTTTGCATATCAACGCCGGATTTGGCAAAAGTGTCTCCGGATTTGAAATTTATTATCCGGGATTTATGGAAAACCGTGAACGAAAAAAATCAGCCGCCAAAAACCTGCAAGCCAGATATCTCAATGAGAGCGTAAAACTCGCCAAACTCATTGAGAAAAATCTGAACACTATATTTCCCCGCCAAAGCCGCGGTCTCAGGGAAGCTGATACTCCCATTCTGGAAGAGCTGACTGTGCCGGCTCTTGTCGTGGAACTGGCTTTTGCGACCAATCCCGAGGATAGAAAGAAGATTCAATCGCCAAAAATACAGGCGGAGATTGCCCGGGCATTGGCAAAAAGCATTAAGTCGTTTTTCTAGGTGTAAAGTGCTAAAAAGAAATCTGGCAAGAAAATGGAATGAGCTGCGTCCGATAAAAATTACCGGCAATTATCTGAAACATGCTGCTTCCGTACTCGTGGAATTTGGTAGTACAAAGGTTATTTGCACGGCGGCTGTTGATGATAAACCCGCGCCGTTTCTGAAAGGCACCGGCAGGGGATGGTTGACGGCCGAATATTCAATGCTGCCGATGGCCACCCCGACAAGAAACGCCAGAGAAGCGGTACGCGGCCGTCTGGGCGGCCGGACGCATGAAATTCAGCGTTTAATCGGGCGCTCGTTGCGCGCCGTGACCGATTTAAGCGACTTCGGCGAAAAAACGATTTACATTGATTGTGATGTCCTGCAGGCTGACGGCGGAACAAGGACGGCGTCAATCACCGGAGGATTTGTCGCCCTGATTGATTTATTTAAAAAAATGCAGCAGGAAGAATTAATCAAGACAATTCCGGTCAGCGACTATGTATCGGCAATCAGTGTCGGCATTCTGGATAATCAGGTATTGCTGGACCTGGAATATGAGGAAGACGCAAGAGCGGCTGTAGATATGAATTTCGTCATGACCGGCAGCGGCCTTTTTATCGAAGTTCAGGGCACTGCCGAACATAACCCGTTTGGCAGAAAGCAACTCGATGAAATGATGGAACTGGCATCACAGGGTATTCGAAAAATTATTTCCCGGCAGAAAGAAGCGCTCGGCGATTGGCGTCCATGAAAATAATCTTTGCTTCTAAAAATGAGGGAAAAGTAAGAGAAATCCGGCAAATGCTGGAGTCAACAGGCATTGATTTAGTTTCTTTAAACAGATTCAGTGCCGTGCCGGAAATAATCGAAGATGGCCGGAGCTTTCTGGAAAACGCTCTGAAAAAAGCCCGGACTATTGCGGAATATACCGGTGAAAATGTTCTGGCGGATGATTCCGGCCTGGAGGTGGATATCCTGCAAGGCGAGCCGGGAATTCATTCAGCGCGTTATGCAGGAGCCGGTGCGACGGATGCGGAAAACAATGCCAGACTGCTGGAGAAACTGCGCAATATGCCGCCGGAAAAAAGATGCGCATCTTTTCACTGTGAACTGGTTTTTTACAAAAGAGACGGCTCTTATCAATCGTTTACCGGAAAGTGGCAGGGGCGAATAATTGATGAGCCCCGGGGCTCCAATGGCTTCGGCTATGATCCGATATTTTTTTTGCCTCAACTGGGAAAAACGGCTGCCGAGTTGCCGCCGGCAATCAAAAATAAATTGAGCCATCGCGGTCAGGCATTTGCACAATTGCAGAAAGTTCTGGGAAAAAAAGATATTTAATGTTTAAGCGGGGCGTAGCGCAGCCTGGTAGCGCGCTTGCTTTGGGAGCAAGATGTCGCAGGTTCAAATCCTGCCGCCCCGACCATTCAGCAGCTTTTATTCAGCAGGCCTTCCACTTCTTCTTTAATCGCTTGTAATCTTTCCGGGGACTGGGCCTCAAAGCGCAGGACGATTACCGGCTGCGTGTTGGACGAGCGCACCAGCGCCCAACCGTCGGGAAATACAATACGCACACCGTCAATATCAATTATTTTGCGTTTTCCCCGATAATGTTTTTTAATCTTGTCAACAACGGCCGCTTTTTTATTATCGTCGCAATCCATTCTTATTTCCGGTGTGGCGTATGTTTTGGGAACATCCGCGAGCAGCTCGCTCAATTTTTTGCCCGTCCGGGAAAGGATTTCCAGCAGCCGCAATGCCGCATAAATAGCGTCATCATAACCGAAGTAACGGTCGGCAAAGAATAAATGGCCGCTCATTTCCCCGCCTAACACGGCTTTTTCTTCTTTCATTTTCGCTTTTATCAGCGAGTGTCCGGCCTTCCACATAATCGGTTTGCCGCCGTGCTTTTTGATATCATCGTATAAAACCTGCGAACACTTGACTTCGCCGATGATGGTGGCGCCCGGATTATCTTTCAGAATATAGCGGGAAAACAACAAAAGCAGCTTGTCGCCCCAGATTATTTCACCGTTGTCGCTAATAACACCCAGCCGGTCGGCATCGCCGTCAAAGGCGATTCCCAGATCGGCTTTTTTTTCCCGTACCAGCCTGATGATGTCTTTCAGGTTATCTTCCACGGTAGGATCGGGAAAATGATTGGGGAAGTTGCCGTCCGGTTCGCAGTAAATATCGGTTACCGCGCAGCCGAAGCGCCGCAATAACGGTAAGGCAAAGTTGCCGCCGACGCCGTTGCCGGCGTCAACTATCACATTTATTTTGCTTTTAACTTTAATATTGGTAAAAAGATAATTTTCGTAAGCGTCAGTCACCGGGATTGCCTGTGCCTCGCCTTTGCCCGCCGGATATTTGCCGCCTTCCATTATTTTTCTCAGTTCCTGAATTTGTTTGCCGTAAATGGTGGAAAGGCCGATGCATATTTTAAAGCCGTTGAAATCCGGTGGATTGTGGCTGCCGGTTACCATAACGCCGCCTTCACATTGGAAATGGCGGATGGAAAAATACAACATGGGAGTGGCGCAAAGGCCGATGTCTATGGTATTGACCCCGGCGTCATTAAGTCCCTTGATGATAAAATTATGATAGCCGTCGGAACTGAGCCGGCAGTCCCGGCCGACGGCCATTGTTTTCACCCGGTGATGAAACGCATAAGCGCCGATAGCGCGCCCTAAATCGTAAACAAAATCATCATTCAAGTCTTTACCGACAATACCCCGGACATCATATTCGCGAAAAACATTGGGATTCATTAACTGACAACTCCGCAAGAGAATTATTCTTTGAACATCAGCATTAAATCGTAAACTCCGCCGTCGCTCTTTTTCTTCATGTCAAACCCGCCCTTTTCAAAAACATGAAGCATGGGTTGATTATCAGACAGGACTTCCGCTGTAAAGCCCAGCAGACCCTGTCTTCTGGCGAGATAGGTCAGATATTTGAGAAGTTCATAGCCGATGCCCTGGTTTTGCTGATCATCGCGCACGGCGAAAGCCACTTCCGCAGTGTGCGTTCTTTCATCAACTCCGTACTGTCCGACTGCGGCAATAAAATTGTTTTCCTGATCTCCTACGACAACGACCAGAACAACTTCCTTTGTGTAATCAATAACAACAAAATCCTGCAGCCGTTCATGAGGCATGTCCTTGCGGTAGGAAAGAAAACGACGGTGCAGGCTGATATCGGACAACGAATAGAAAAAATCCTTCAGCAGCGGCTCATCGCTTATTTTTACCGGACGGATAAAAATTGACAACTGTGTTTTGGTTGTCCGGTATGTTTCCAGCTCGACGGGATATTCACCGCGTTTGCCCGGGATAAAGGCCTGATCGCGGAAAATGAGGCCGCGCTTCTTGGCTTCATCAATCAGCCAGGGGCGGAATTTGGGATGGGCAATCGAAATCAGTTCCATGGCGCGTTCGCGGATATTTTTTCCATGGAGATACGCAATGCCGTATTCCGTGACTACATAACGCACATCACCGCGGTTTAAAGTTACGCCGGCCTGTTCCTTGAGAGCGGGAACGATGCGGGATATTTCGTCGTCATGAGAGGTCGCTTTAACTGCGAGGATAGTTTTACCGTTTTTGGAAAGCAGTGAACCGCGCATGAAATCCTGATGGCCGCCGATGCCGCTGTAGAAAACTCCGCCGATGGATTCGGAAGTCGCCTGTCCGGTCAAATCAATTTCCAGCGCGCTGTTAATAGCCACCATGTTGTCAATCTGGGCAATGACCAGAGGATCGTTAGTATAGTCAATAGTCCGAAAAACAACGGAAGGATTATCATGGAGAAAATCGTATGTTTTTTTCCGCCCCATGCTGAAGGAGGCTACCGATTTACCACGGTCAATTGTTTTCCGGGAGTTGTCAATTACTCCCGCATTAATCAAATCAACAAGCCCGTCGCTTAAAAGCTCCGTATGAACGCCGAGATTCTTTTTGCTGTAGAGATTAGTCATGATAGCATTGGGCAGGCTGCCGTAGCCGACTTGGATGGTATCTCCATCCTGGACGAGGCTGGCCACATAATTGCCGATTTTTTGAATATCTTCGCTGATGGGAGCTCCGGCTACTTCCAGCAGCGGCTCGTCATAGGGTATGATAAAATCAACATCCTTGATATTAAGGAAGCCGTCACCGTGAATACGGGGCATATTGGCGTTGATTTGGGCGATAACAATGTGAGACATTTCCGTTGCCGCCTTGACGATATCCACGCTGACGCCGAGACTTAGAAAACCATGATCGTCCGGCAGCGAAGTCTGGATAAGTGCGACGTCCAGATGCACAACATCACGATAAAGAAGAGAAGGGACATTGGAAAGTGAAATAGGCGTGTAATCGGAGAGACCTTTATTAATGGAATCGCGGGTATTTTCTCCGATGAAAAAGGAATTATGGCGAAAATTGGATTTGTATTTGGCATCGGTATAGGGAGAAACGCCCAGCGAATATACATGAATGATTTCCGTGTCAAAAAAAGCTTTGGGATTGGATTCGACGTAACGCGTCATCGCCTGAACAAGATACTGCGGCTCCCCGCAACCGGAAGCCACGAATATTTGATTGCCACGGCGGATATGGCTGAATATTTCATCTTCGGAAACAAACTTTTCCGGGTACAATTCCCGGAAAGTCTGCATATTACTTTTGTTTTTCTCTGAATACATAATTACCTTCAGCGGGAAGGCAGCGCTTTTTGCTGCTTTTTCTCAGTCGCAAATATTTTCTTGGGTCTGCTTCCGACTGATTGCCTTGTTCTGAAGGTGGCCATCGAAGCCGCCAACTCCTCGGCGCTGCCCGCATTCTGCTGCGTTACTATATTCATCTGCTGAACGGCTTTATTAATCTGATCAATGCCCTGTGTCTGCTCCTGAGAAGCTGTGGTAATGTGTTCCATCAGACCGACCACTGTATTAGTGCTGGTTAATACCTGCTCGAAAACCTCGCTTGTAGTATTAACCATTTCATTGCCCTGCTTTATACTGGTAACAATATCGGTAATCAGGCCGGCTGTATTCTTGGCCGATTCGGTGGCGCGCATTGCCAGGTTTCTGACTTCGTCGGCAACTACGGCAAAACCGGCACCGGCTTCGCCGGCGCGGGCGGCTTCCACTGCCGCGTTGAGCGCCAGCAGGTTGGTCTGGAAGGCAATTTCATCAATATTTTTGACAATTTTCTGGGCGCGTTCACTGGCGGCGGCGATTTCATTCATGGAAGAAGTAAGATTCTTCATCTGATTATTCGCGTTTTGAATTTCTTTTTCGGCCTGGGACATCAAACCGTTTACTTCGGATGTGTTTTTGGCATTAAGGCCAATCATATTGGAGATTTCACTTAAGGAGGCTGACGTTTCTTCAATGGAAGCCGCGCCCTCCGAAGATGATTCTGCCAGTTTCCCGGCAATTAAAGACGCCTGGCCTACGGCATCTTCCATTTTCGTGCGCATGGTTTCCACCGAATTGGCCAGCTGGCCAATCTCATCGCTGGAAGTAACGCTGATTGCCACGGTTAAATCACCTTCTTCAGCTACTCTGCTGACTGCCGACATGGTTTTGTTAATCTCGGATGTCGCCAATCGCGCAATTAAGAAATTGGTGATAATTGTCAGAACGATAGCCAGGGTAGCAATTATCAAAAATAATATTAAGACAAATTTAAAGTTTTTCGCGGAAAAATCATATTTTTCCCGGCTCATTTTATCTTCAATCAACATTAAATCAAATATCGCTTTCTCCAACACCTTGTACTTGTTTTCCAAAAGATCCATGACCATTGTAGCGGCATTTACATCAGCGGTAATCATATTTCCCAGGTCAAAGGAAACAGCTTTATATTCTTTGAGTTTTTCCAATGCCGCCGAAAAAAATTTTTTTTCTTCCGCCGTTAATACCGGATTTTTTGTAGACTGTTCCAAGGATTTAAGGCTGTTTTCTATTAGAGCCATATGTTCCTTAATTTGTTCATTTATCCTATCGGCGGCATAATCAGCTCTGGCGAAACTGATCGCTTTGTAAATCAGTGTATTGGCGGAAATTATATCGCTTTTGATTTTCAGAGAATCAACGGACATTTTATAGCGGATATTAAAAATGTCCTCCAGGGAGTTGTTTTGACTCTTTAAGCCGTAATATGCCCAGAGAGACAATGCCAGCATAAAAATCAACGTTATCAGCGGTGAAACTAGCATTTTCTTGGCCAAGCTTAAATTATTGATCAGTTTTTTCATTATTTTTCTCCACAAAATATCTGATTAATTTGTTTGTCTTAATTATAGACTAAAAAATAAAAAAAACAAACATATTCTTGTAGATTCGGACATGATAAATCAGTGCTTGAGTAATACAAAAATGAAATATTTTAAAACCATTACGGTGGCATTGGTCCTGCTGGAAGAAGTTTTTTTCTGTTTTGATAACTTTTAAGGAATCTCCGATTTTAGCGGAGATTCCTTAATATAGTAAATCTAAAATATATGTAACTGTTTAATTCAGCGGTTTTTATATATCTGCCTGGAACAAATCAGCGCCGGCCTATTTTTTATAATATCCAGCCTGAATGATTATATCGTCTACCCGGACAAAATATGCCGCTTTGGGCTCAACCTTTTTGGAGACTGGGTTTGTCCAGTGATATTCTATCCAGCCTGATGCTCCCGGTTTGTCGGCTTTTTGGACAAACTCACGCATGAATTGCTTGCCCTTGCTGTCTTTCAGGTCTAACAAAACTTTGCCGATCAGGGTTGCATTGGTGCCGTGGCCGACAACCGATCCATCCAGACCGTAAATGGAAAGATAATCTTCACCATCCACAAACATCGTGGAAGGAGCGCTGAAATCTTTGAGCGCCTGCGCTTTTCCTACTTTATTGTAGTGTTCAACCGCTTTTTTCACTAATGTCTGGCAGCTTTCTCTGGTTGCTACCTTTTGTGCGTAGGCAAAACCAACAAACAAAAATAATCCGACGAGTGTGAATGCCAATAGCTTTTTCATTTTTTCCTCCTTAATTTTAGTTTTTTTTAATTCCGTTTTTACAGTAAAAGTAAAAAGAACATACAGTAAACGCCAATACCTTTATGTAAATCGGAAAAAAAAAGAAAATACTTGAGGGGATTTTTATAGCTTCAAAATTAATATTTGGTATTAGTAACATAGCCATTCAGTCAGCGAATCCAAGGCTCTCCGGGAGTAAAGGGAAGGTCTGTCTTTTTTGGAAATTCTGCCGGTAAGCCTTGGCAATAAACCGAAATTGACATTCATAGGCTGGAAGTTATCAGGTTTCAGAGGGGATGTGATGTAATTGACAAGTGAACCAATGGCCGTATCGGCGGGCGGCGGCAGTAATGTTCCGCCGGAGAGCTGCGCCGAGGCATTCAGGCCTGCCCAAAGCCCCATGGCGGCCGATTCTACATAGCCTTCCACGCCGGTTATCTGCCCGGCGAGCATGATGTTTTTTCTTGTTTTCAGGCTAAGTGAAGGCAGCAGGAGGGAAGGGGAATGGATATAAGTGTTGCGGTGAATACTGCCGAAACGGGCGAATTCGGCATTTTCGAGGCCGGGAATCAGGTGGAAGATTCTTTTTTGTTCAGGCCAGGTCAGTTTGGTTTGGAATCCCACCATGTTGAAAAGAGTGCCTTCGTTATTTTCTTTCCTTAACTGAATTACGGCATGAGGAATGGCGCCGGTTCGGGGATTAACAAGACCAACGGGTTTCAGCGGCCCGTAAGCCAGGCTCTCTTTGCCGCGGGCGGCCAGAACTTCCACCGGCAGGCAGCCTTCAAAATGGCGGATTTCTTCAAAGGAATGCAGGGCGACTTTTTCACCGGATAGTAATTCCTGCCGCAATTTTTCATACTCTTCGTGATTCAGCGGACAATTGAGATAGTCCGGCGTGCCTTTATCATAGCGGGAAGCCTGGAAAACCTTATCCATGTTGATGGAATCAGCTTCGATAATCGGCGCGATGGCGTCATAAAAATATAACTGAGCGCCGCCCAGCAGATTTTTCAGCGTTCCGGACATGGCCTCCGAGGTCAGCGGCCCCGTGGCAATGATTGTCAGAGCGTCCGCCGGCAGTTCCTTTATCTCCTGACGGATTAACGTAAACAATTTGTGTTCCAGCAGTTTTTCTTCCACAGCCCGGGCGAATTTCAGACGATCCACCGCCAGCGCCGTGCCGGCCGCCACCGGGCATTGCTCCGCGCAGGATATTATCAGGGAATCAAGGCGCCGCATTTCTTCTTTGAGCAGGCCGTGGGCGTTATCCAGAGAATTGGATTTGAGGGAGTTGCTGCAGACTAATTCCGCCAGATGGGGGAGCTTGTGCGCCGGAGAAAACTTCTGCGGTTTCATCTCGTAGAGAGTAACCGCATGACCGCGCTGCAACAGCTGCCAGGCAGCCTCACAACCGGCCAGTCCGCCGCCGATTATGATGACAGGAGATGACGTCATTCCCCGGATTTTATTTTCGACATTTTCTTGATATTTTTGCATTCGGGATAGCCGGTGCAACCGAGAAACTGGCCATAGCGGCCGCGTTTGACGGCCATTGGTTTACCGCATTTCTCGCAAACTTCATCGCTGAGTACGGTTTCCTGAATCACCGCCTTTATCTGGCCGTCTTTTCCCAGCTTCTTGATGTTTTTGCATTCGGGATAACCGGAGCATCCCAGGAACTGGCCGTAACGGCCCCGTTTGACAAGCATTGGCTTGCCGCATAACTCACAAACGGCATCAGTCGCCTGCTCCTGGGCCTGGACTATCTCGCCATTTTCGTTTTTAGCCGCGTTCATGGTATTTTTACATTCCGGGTAACCCGAACAGGCGAGAAATTGTCCGAAGCGGCCTTCCTTGACAACCATGTTTTTACCGCATTTATTGCATTTGATTTCCGTTGTTTGTGTTTCCACGTGTTTTACCTTCCCTTCTTCGTCATGGGTGAAGTTCATAGTGTTTTTGCACTGCGGATAATTGGAACAGGCGAGGAACCGCCCGTTTTTTCCCCATTTGATTACCATCGGCGCATTGCATTTTTTACAAACCAGATCGGTGGGAGTTTCTTCCCGCTTAACGTCGCGCATTTCATCTTTGGCTTTGTTTAATTCCTGCACAAAAAGCTGATAGAAATTCTGCAGCGTTTCGACTCGTTTATTGGTGCCGTTCTCTATGGTGTCCAGTTTGTTTTCCATATCCGCAGTAAAGGCAATATCCAGCACTGTCGGGAAACTTTTTACCAGCAATTCGGTGACGATAAGACCCAATTCGGTGGGGAAAAATCTTGCTTTTTCCAGCCGCACATATTCCCTGTCCTGGATGGTGGAGAGAATTGCCGCATAGGTGCTGGGACGGCCAATGCCCTTTTCTTCCAATTCACGAACCAGTGAGGCTTCCGAAAAGCGCGGCGGCGGTTGCGTGAATTTTTGTTCGGTATTGAGGGAAGTCAGTTTTACCTTCTCTTTTTCCCTGACATCCGGCAGCAGTTTTTCCAGGCCGTTTCCCTCTTCTTTTTCGTCCTTGCCTTCCGTATAGACAATGGTGAATCCCGGAAACTTCAGGATTGAGCCCTGAGCCCGGAAAATACAGTTGGCCCCGGCGATATCTATCGTAGTCTGGTCAAAAACAGCCGGATTCATCTGGCTCGCGATGAACCGGTTCCAGATGAGCGAATAGAGTTTGAATTGATCCGGGGAAAGGGATTCCTTTATCTCCAGGGGTTTATAGGCAAGCGAAGAAGGCCTGATGGCTTCGTGGGCATCCTGTGCATTTTGCGAACTTTTATAAACCTGCGGTTTGGCGGGCAGATAACCGGGCGCATAATTTTCCGCGATGTATTTCCGCGCTTCCTGCAGCGCTTCATCGGCAATGCGGAAGGAGTCCGTCCTCATATAAGTAATCAAACCAACCGAACCTTCTTTCCCCAGTTCAATGCCTTCATACAATTTCTGTGCGACGCTCATGGTCTTTTTTGCGGAAAAGCGCAGCCAGCGTGATGCTTCCTGCTGTAGTTTGCTCGTGGTGAAAGGCGGTAGCGGCGATCTTTTCAGTTCTTTTTTCTCCAGCCGCTCGACTGTGAAGGTTGATTTTTTCAGTTTTTCCACCAGGGCGGCCGCCTGTGCGCCATTGCTGACCTTTGCCTTTTTACCGTCAAGTTTTAAAAGCTTGGCATCAAAAGGCGGGGGATTGCCTGCCGCGAACTGCGCCACCAGATTCCAGTATTCTTCGGGAATGAATTTATTTATTTCCGCTTCCCGCTCGCAAATCAGCCGCACGGCCACCGATTGCACGCGTCCGGCGCTCAGCCCTCTTTTTACCTTATCCCACAAAACAGGGCTGATTTGATAGCCGACCAGCCGGTCCAGAATGCGCCTGGTCTGCTGGGCTTCGTATTTGTTAAAATCCAGCTGCGATGGATTGCCGATGGCTTCGAGAACGGTTTTTTTCGTGAGATCGTTGAACAAGACACGGTAAACGTTTTTATTTTTCGTGTTGATTACTTCAGCTATATGCCAGGCGATTGCTTCTCCTTCGCGGTCAGGGTCGGGGGCGAGATAAATATTCCGGGCGACCTTTGCGGCTTTTTTGAGTTCATCAATGGTTTTTTTCTTGGCGTCAATATTGATGTAGGTGGGTTCGAAATCCCTGGCGAGATCAATGCCCAGTTCTTTTTTGGGCAGGTCTTTGATATGACCCATTGAAGCAACCACATTAAAATCAGCTCCGAGAAATTTCTTGATGGTCTTGACTTTTGTCGGTGATTCGACCACAACCAGTGAACTTGCCATATCTGCTCCTTTAAAAATAAACCGGCGGAAAAAGGCCGTATCCGCAGCACTTGATGCTGTATTTTTGCCGCTCCCTATAAATGGTGGAAGGGAATTTGTAAAGACTTATTTATCAGTGGTTCCGCAGAGAATAAAAAAAATAATTATTTTTCCGGCTATTTAGCAGTCCATCTTCAGGGAAAAATGCTTGCCGGGATGCTGGGTGATAATTTCTTTTAATTCCATGGCCAGCAGGATGCTTTGCAGTTCGCCCGGTTCAATGCCGCAGGCGGCGATTAAATCGTCAATATGAAGACGTCCGGCGGAGAGATAATTGAAGATAATCTTCTCCGGGGCGCTGAGATTGCCGGCCGCCTTATTTTCGCCTTTCCCGGTTTCCTGCGGCGCTGCGGGCGGCTCCTGATATTTTTCCAGCTGCGGCATAATATCTTCCAGAATATCATCGGTATTTTCCACCAGCTTCGCGCCCTGTTTAATCAGCTTATTAGTTCCCCGCGAACCGGCGCTGTCAATGCTGCCGGGAATGGCGAAAACTTCCCGACCCTGTTCGAGAGCCAGCCTGGCGGTAATCAGCGAGCCGCTTTTTTCGCCGGCTTCCACCACAACAATGCCGTAAGACATGCCGCTGATAATGCGATTTCTGGCCGGAAAATGAGCAGGCCGCGGCGGTGTTCCTAACGGATACTCCGAGACAACGGCTCCCCGCTTCGCAATTTCCGCGAATAGTTTTTTATTTTCCCGAGGGTAAATGATATCAAGGCCGCTCCCCAGCACGGCGATAGTTCTTCCGCCCGCGGCCAGTGCTCCACGGTGCGCTGCCGAATCAATGCCTCGAGCCAGCCCGCTGACAATAGTGATGCCTTTTTGCGCCAGGCTCCGGCTGATTCTTTCCGTGGTGAAGTTGCCGTAGGTGCTGGCCTGCCTTGATCCGACAATGGCAATATTAATATCGGCGGAACTTAAACTGCCCTTCACGTAAAGAAGGACGGGGCGGTCGTAAACATTGAGCAGGTTTGCCGGGTATCGCTCATCCCGGCAGGTAATAACGCTGATGCCGGATTGCTCGAGCAGCGCAAGAGAAGCGGATATTTTATCCCAGGCGTTGAAACGGACGATATTCTCGGCTGTTTTTTTATTTATTGTGCGGATATGAGTTAGTTCGGAAACGGCGGCGGCAAAAATGGCGGGTACTGAGCCGAAAGCGGCCAGTAATTCCAGAAAGGCCACATTGCCCACTCCCGCCGCTTCTTTCAAGGCCAGCCAGTATTTCAAATCCTGACGGTTCATGATGCCTCCCCGAAATAAGCGAAAGCTACAATTAGTTCTGATTATCTGTCAAGTTGAAAAATGTTGCGTTAATTTTATCTTTGCGCTAGTAAATCGCCAGATATTTTAAAGGAGTTGTTATGTTGCGACGGAAATATCCGTTAATAATGTTAATTATTGCTTTAATCATCTTACCGGCTGTTATTTTTGCGGAAAACGCCAAAACGCCGAATCCGGCCGGCGGTGCAAAAATCATTGTGGAAAAAAAATCCGGCAGCGCCGATTACAAAGAGCCCCTGCCGCCGGTACTGGCAATTACGCCGCGGGAAATAGATTTGGGAATGATCGGTCCCGATGAAAAAGTATCGGGAATGTTCAGCTTTAAAAACAGGGGCTCCGGCATTATGCGCTGGTCCACAAAAGGCCCCGAAGGCTGGCTGGCCGTTGAACAGCAAAGCATCTCCGGCAAAATCGAAGACGAACCTGATTCACTGCGGATAGAAATTCATTACCTGCCGCAGGAAAATCAGCCCGAAGACGTTAAACCGAAAGGCTTTGCCGGAACAATGGAAATGAAGCTGGAAGCTGATGGAGAGGTAATGATATGCCGTAAAGAAATGAAGGCGGGAATGCACAGGGATGCCATTAAAGTATCTTCCGGTGGCGGCCAGCGAACTATTTTTCTTGCATACAAGATAGTATCCGGTCAGGAATCCGCCCGCCTGCATCTGAATCCGCTGCGCATTGACGCAGGATCGCATCCGGCCGGCAAAACATTTTCCAAAACGATTCGTCTGACCAATTCCGGCAAGGAAATGCTCAAATGGCGCGTGGCTCAGCAGAAAACCAAAGCAATGGAAACAAGTATCAGCGCCCGGAAGGGAAGATACGTTTCTTTTGTCAATGAGGAAATCAGGGGCAGCGGTAATTACGCCGTTTCCGGCAATCTGAAAGAAACAATGGAATTGACCGGCAACTGGTCAGAGCAAAACGGTTATCCCCTGAGCCCCGGCGGCGGCAATGCCGTTAAATACCATTTCAACGGGACGGGAATAATAATTTATTTTACTACATATCCCGATGAGGGAAACCTCGCCATTTACATTGATGAGCGTCCTGTTAATTCCCACGAATGGGTTTCCGAACAAACCGAAAAAGGAGAGCTGCCGGGCGCGGAAGAGCTGGAAGATGGTCCGCATACCCTGACCATAGTGAACAAAGAAGGGCGGATTGAACTCGAGGGAGTGAAAATAACCGGACGCGATATAATGAAGGGCAATCCCGGCTGGGTAACCATAACGCCTCATTCCGGAACAACCACACAGGAAATTGACTACATCAATATTGCATTGAATACCGCCGGTCTGGCTCCCGGTTATTACATGGATAATGTTGTTTTTACTTCCAACGGCGGCGATGCGACAGTGGAAGTATTTGTAGAAATACTGTCTGACAGTCAGCCGAAGATTGTTGATGTGTATCGCTTTGTTAAAGAGTTTGATTATCTGATGACCGCCAATCCTCAGGCTGAGACAAAAAAGCTGACGCAGAACGGTTATGCCAAGGAAGGAATTGCTTTCCGGCTGTTTGCGCCCGATACGCCGGGCACGACGAGCTTTTACCGGTGGTACAATCCGCAGCTGAAAGATCATTATTATCATCATGACCCCAAAGGCGGTGGTAAATCACTGCAGGGTTATGTTTTTGAGGGGGCAATAGGGAATATCGCCACATCCAGGCTGACCAACACAAAGCCGCTTTACCGCTGGTATCGTGCCAGGAGCGGGCATAATTTTTACACAACCGACCCGAAAGGCGAAGCGGCGGCGAAAAAAGGATACTTGTTTGACGGTATTACCGGTTATGTTAAATAGGGATATTTTTTGCAGGATTTAACCTTGACAAAACGGTGAAGAGAGGATATTACGCAAACTCTTTTTTTCGGTACAGGTTTAACTGTTTGCGCCTGTAGCTCAGCTGGATAGAGCAACGGACTTCTAATCCGTGGGCCGAGAGTTCGAATCCCTCCAGGCGCACCAAGGCGAAAATGGTGGGTGTAGCTCAATTGGTCAGAGTGCCGGGTTGTGG